>DASYUT010000108.1 GCA_036000965.1 Actinomycetes bacterium | reverse complement strand
TGAACTCGGGGAGCTCGCGGCCGAAGTGACCATAGGCGGCCGTCTTGGCGTAGATCGGACGCAACAGGTCGAGGTCGCGGATGATCGCGGCCGGACGCAGGTCGAAGACCTCGAGCACGGCCTCCTGGATCTTCTCGTCCGAGACGGTGCCGGTGCCGAAGGTCTCGATGAAGACACCGACCGGGTGCGACTTGCCGATGGCGTAGGCGACCTGCGCCTCGCAGCGGCGGGCCAGGCCGGCAGCCACGACGTTCTTGGCGACCCACCGCATGGCGTAGGCGGCCGAGCGGTCCACCTTGGACGGGTCCTTGCCGGAGAACGCGCCGCCACCGTGGCGGGCCATGCCGCCGTAGGTGTCGACGATGATCTTGCGGCCGGTCACCCCGGTGTCGGCGCTGGGCCCGCCAAGCTCGAACCGGCCGGTCGGGTTGACGAAGACCCGCAGCCCCTCGGCGGCGAGGCCCTCGGGCAGGCTCGCGTCGATCACGTGCTCGCGCACGTCGGGGGTCAGCAGCGTGTCGAGGTCGATGTCGGGGCCGTGCTGGGTGGACACCACCACCGTGTCCAGCCGCACCGGGCGGCCCGCCCCGTACTCGATGGTGACCTGGGTCTTGCCGTCCGGACGCAGGTAGGGGATGAGCCCGGTCTTGCGCACCTCGGCCAGCCGGCGCGACAGGCGGTGCGCCAGTGAGATCGGCAGGGGCATCAGCTCCGGGGTCTCGTCGCAGGCGTAGCCGACCATCATCCCCTGGTCGCCGGCGCCCTGGGTGTCGAGCGGGTCGGTGTCGCCGGCGCGCTCCTCGTAGGCGTGGTCCACGCCCTGGGCGATGTCGGGCGACTGCTCGTCGATGGCCACGGTGACCCCGCAGGTCGCCCCGTCGAAGCCGTACTTGGCCCGGTCGTAGCCGATCTCGAGGATCGTGCGCCGGACCGTCGACGGGATGTCGACGTAGGTCGAGGTCGAGATCTCCCCGGCCACCACCACCAGCCCGGTGGTGATCAGCGTCTCGCAGGCCACCCGTCCGGCCGGGTCGGAACGCAGGATCTCGTCGAGCACGGCGTCCGAGATCTGGTCGGCCATCTTGTCCGGGTGACCCTCGGTCACCGACTCCGACGTGAACAGGTAGCGGTTTGCCACGAGCAAGCCTCCAGGATTTCGTGTCACGACCCGGGCCCGAGCGCGGGCTGCGGGAAGGGTAGACGGCGCCCCACGCCAGGAGCAAACGGCCCCGCTCCCCCGGCGTCGGCACGGTCCGGCAGGGGAACCATACCGTATCGGCTCCCGTGCCGGGAAAGGCCAGCAGGGCAAGGGAATGTGCGGGACGGCGCGGACAGGGGGCGGCTGGTCAGCCGGCCCGGAGGGCCTCGACCCGGTCGAGCAGGCGGCGGGCGATCTCGGCCTTGGGGGCGCCGGGCAGGGGCTCGACGCCCTCGGCGTCCACCAGGTAGGCGGTGGCCGCGTCGGCCCCGAAGGCTGACCCGGACCCCTCGACGTGGTTGACGACCACGAGGTCGAGGCGCTTGCGCTCGAGCTTGCGCCGCCCCCCCTCGACGTGGTCGTCGGTCTCGGCGGCGAAGCCGACCAGGACCTGGCCCGGGCGGCGGACCCGGCCGAGCTCGGCCAGGGTGTCGGGGGTGGGCTCGAGCACGACCTCGGGCACGCCCCGCTCCTTCTTGAGCTTGCGCTCGGCGGCCGCCTTCGGCCGGAAGTCGGCGACCGCGGCAGCCATCACGATCACGTCGTGGCCGGCCGCCTCGGCGAGCACGGCGTCGTAGAGCTGCTGCGCGGTCTCCACCCGCACCTCGCGCGCGCCGGCGGGCAGGTCGACGCTGGTGGCCGCGGCGACCGCGGTGACCTCGGCGCCCCGCCGCAGGGCCTCGGCCACGATCGCGGCGCCCATGCGCCCGGAGGACCGGTTGCCGAGGTAACGGACCGGGTCGATCGGCTCGCGGGTGCCGCCGAGGCTGACCAGCACCCGCACCCCGGCCAGCCCGCGGGCGGTCTCGCCCGTGCCCGAGGAGCCCACCCCCTCGCCCGTGCCCGAGGAGCCCACCCCGGAGGCGGGCGACCCGGCGCCGGGGTGGGACCGCTGGCCGGGCGCGAGCGCGGCGACGACGCCTGCAACCAGGTCGGGGAGGTCGGCGAGGCGGCCGGGGCCGACGTCGCCGGAGGTGAGCGGGCCGGATGCCGGGGGGACGACCCGCACGCCGCGGGCGGCGAGCACCTCGAGGTTGCGGCGGGTGGCCGGGTGCTCCCACATCTCGGTGTGCATCGCGGGGGCGACCACCACCGGCCCGCCGAAGGCCAGGGCGACGTTGGTGACCAGGTCGTCGGCGAGCCCGGCGGCGAGCCGGGCCAGGGTGTGGGCGGTGGCCGGGGCGACCACCAGGACGTGGCCCCAGCGGGCGAGCGCGACGTGCTCGACCTCGCCCGGCTCGTCCCAGATCGACGAGGGGACCCGGCGGCCGGTCAGGGCGGCGAAGGTGGCCCGGGTCACGAACGCCTCGGCGGCCTCGGTGAGCAGCGGCTGCACCTCGGCCCCGGCGCGCAGCAACTCGCGGGCCAGCTCCGCGGCCTTGTAGGCGGCGATGCCCCCGGTGACCACGAGCAGCACCCGGACCCCGCCGAGCTCGCCAGGGCTCGGCGGAACCGAAGATCCACGGTCAGGCATCGTCGTCCTGGGCTTGTCTGGAGAGCTGTGAGGCTGCGGGCGGGGCCCGCTCCGCTTCGGGGGAACTCGGGGGCCTGGGCCCCCGAGCAGCTACTTGATGGACTCGGCCAGGTCGGCGGGACGCTCCCAGTTGAGCTTGTCCTCGCCGAGCTCCTGCAGGGCCACGGAGAGGGCCTTGCGGTTGGGGCCGGCGTCGACCATGGGCGGCACGAACTCGCCGATGCCCTCGCCGAGCTGGGAGTAGTAGCCGTTGATCTGCCTGGCCCGCTTGGCGGCCAGGATGACCAGGGTGTACTTGGAGTCGACCCGCGCCAGCAGGTCGTCGATCTTCGGTTCGATCACGTGCTGTCGCTCCTCGGGACTGCGGATGCCTACCTGGCGTCGGGACTACGGATGCGTATCTGGCATCGGGACTGCGGATGCCTACCTGGCGATGGTACGCCGCAAGCGGTTGACGATGTCGATCACCTCGCGGGCGGCCGTCTCAAGATCGTCGTTGACCACCGTGGCGTCGAACTCGGGCTCGGCGGCCAGCTCGTCGGACGCCTTGGCCAGCCGCCGCCGGATCTGCGCCTCGCTCTCGGTGCCCCGGGTCCGCAGCCGCCGCTCGAGCTCGGCAAGGCTTGGCGGCTTGATGAACACCATGGACGCGTCCGGCGTGTTCGCCCGCACCTGGCGGGCGCCTTGGACGTCGATCTCGACGATCACGTCCCGCCCCTGCTCCAGCGCCCGCTCGACCGGCTCGCGTGGCGTGCCGTAGCGATGGCCGAAGATCTCGGCCCACTCCAGGAAGCCACCCGAGGCGACCAGCTTCGCGAACAGGTCGGGGTCCACGAAATAGTAGTGCCTGCCCTCGTCCTCGGCTGGCCGGGGATGCCGGGTGGTGGCCGAGACCGACAGCTCGAGGTCCGGCAGTGCAGCCAGGAGCCTGGCCACGATGGCCCCCTTGCCAACCCCCGAGGGGCCGGCAAGCACGATCAAGCGACCGCGGTGGTCGGACGATCCTCTGCCTGACGCAGCGCCCAGCGGGGTTACTTCTTGGTGCTGAACTCGGACAGCAGGGCGTCCTTCTGCTTGGAGCCGAGGCCCCGCACGCGGCGTGACGCCGAGATGTCGAGCTTCTCCATGATCTTGCGGGCGCGCACCTTGCCGACGCCTGGCAGGCTCTCGAGCACGCTGGCAACTTTCATCTTGCCCACCGTCTCGTCGCCTTCCTTGTCCAGCACGGTGGCCAGGGTCAGGTTGCCGCTCTTCAGCTGCGCCTTGAGCTCGGCCCGCTTGCGCCGCGCCTCGGCCGCCTTCTCCAAGGCCTGCTGGCGCTGCTCGGGCGTCAGGGTGGGCAGTGGCATGGTGCCTCCTCGTTCGGGGTGGCCTGGGCGGACGACCCGCACGCCCCCCGGGTGCCGGTTGCAAAGAACGCGCCGGATTCTACGCACACCTTGGGGGTGGCCACAATCTATCGGCGCAGGTCAGAACACCTTCTCTGTAGATTTCCCGACATATCGGCCTGGTAACCGGCTGGTTCCCGGTCACTGCTCGTGGCCGTCGAGGCGTCTCGAGCCCGGCGACTCGGCTGTCGAGCCGGCTAGGCAGGAGGGGCACTCGGCCGCCTCCCAGGCCCCCGCGGCGACCCTGGCCAGGGCCATGAAGGGGACCGCGAGCTGCACGGATTCGGGCAGGCGGTCGATGATCGTGGCCAGCACGACCACCTCGGCCCCGGCCGCTTCGAGCAGGTCGCACACTTCCAGGGCGGAGCCACCCGTGGTGACGACGTTCTCGCTGACCAGCACACGCTCCCCCGGAGCGATCTGGAACGATCTCCGCAGGGCGGCGGCGCCCTGCACGCGCTCGGTGAAGAGCATGCGGGCGTCGAGCGCCCTGGCGGTCTCGTGCCCGATCACCACCCCGCCGAGGGCCGGCCCGACCACGACGTCGACCAGCCCCTGGAAGGGCTCGGCGAGCGCCCGCCCGAGCGCCTCGGCCACCCGCGGCCACTGCAGGACCAGCGCGGACTGGAGGTAGGTGTCGGAGTGGCGGCCCGACGAGAGCACGAAGTGCCCGGTGCGCAGCGCCCCCGCCCGCCGGTACAGTTCGAGCACCCCGGGCTGGTCGAGCCGCCCGCCGGGCAGCGGCGGCTCGACCAGGCGGCCGCCCGGGGTCAGCGGGCCGCCCGGGGTCACCGGGCCGCCACCGCCTCGTCCCGCACGGCCCGGGCGGCCGCGGCCGGGTCCGGCGCCCGGGTGATCGGGCGCCCGACCACGAGCCAGTCGGCCCCGGCCCGCACCGTCTCGGCCGGCGTGGCCACCCGGGCCTGGTCGTCCAGGCCACCCTGGCCACCGGTGTCCAGCCGGACGCCGGGGCAGACAAGCTGGACCCGCTCGCCCGCAGCGCCCGAGGCTCCAGGGCTGGTCGCGGCGCGCAGGCGCCGGGCCTCGAGCGGGGAGCAGACGAGGGCCGGGCAGCCGGCCAGGGCTGCGAGCCGGGCCAGCCGCTCGGCTGTGGCGGCGGCGTCGCCGAGGCCGAGCCCCGCCAGGTCAGGCGGGGAGAGGCTGGTCAGCACGGTGACCGCGGCCACGTCCACCCGCCCGGCGGCGGCCTCCACCGCCGCCTCCAGCATTGCCCGGCCGCCCGCGGCGTGGACGGTGACCATCCTGACGTCGAGCTCGGCCGCGGCCTCCACCGCGCGGCCGACCGTGACCGGGATGTCGTGGAGCTTGAGGTCGAGCATCACCCGGTGGCCCTCGCCGCGCAGGGCGCGCACCGCGCCGGCGCCGTGGGCGCAGAACAGCTCGAGCCCCACCTTGACCATGCCGATCGCAGGCGCGGCCAGCTCGGCCCAGTCGAGGGCGAGGTCGAGGTCGGCGGTGTCGAGCGCCAGGATCACGGGCGAGCCGAGCCCCCCAGGGCCCTCTTCCGGTCCCTTCCTCTTGAAGACGATGCTGGTCATGCTCACCTCTCGGGCTGGAACAGTGCGGGCAGCTCGGCCACGGACCCGACGCCCTGGGTCTCGAGGTAGGCGGCGAGCCCGTCGGCGACCTCGACCGCGGCTCGAGGGTCGACGAAGCTGGCGCTGCCGACCGCGACCGCCCTGGCCCCGACCAGCAGGAACTCGGCTGCGTCCTCGGCGGTCAGGATGCCCCCGGTGCCCACGATGGGTACCCCGGGCAGGGCGGTGGCGACCTGCCAGGTGCAGCGCACGGCCACCGGCCTGATGGCCGGGCCGGACAGGCCGCCGGTGCCGGCGGCCAGCAGCGGGCGCCGGCGGTGGACGTCGACCGCCATGCCCAGCAGCGTGTTGATCAGGGTGAGGCCGTCGGCGCCCGCCTCCACCACGGCCCTGGCCACCGCGACGAGATCGGTCACGTCGGCGGTCAGCTTGGCCAGCACGGGCTGCCCGGTGGCGGCCTTCACGGCCGCCACCACCGCGGCTGCGGCGTCCGGGTCGGTGGCGAACACCTCGCCACGGTGCTCGACGTTGGGGCAGGAGAGGTTCACCTCGATCAGGTCGACCGCGTCCTCGCGGGCCAGGCGCCCGGCGACCCGCGCGAACTCGGCCGCGCTGCGGCCGACCACGCTGGCCACCACCCGCGCGCCCGCACTGGCCAGGAACGGCAGGTCGGTGGCGCAGAACGCCTCGACGCCCGGGTTCTGCAGGCCGATCGCGTTCAGCATCCCCGAGGGGGTCTCGGCCACGCGGGGCGTGGGCCGCCCGCGGCGCGGCTCGAGGCTGACCGACTTGGTGACCACCGCGCCGACCTCGCGCAGGTCGAGGAAGCGGGCCATCTCGCGGCCGAACCCGAAGCAGCCCGACGCGGCCAGCACCGGCGTGGCCAGCCGGACCCCGCACAGGTCGACCGAGAGGTCCGTGCCGGCCCCGGGGCGGGTCCGGGGGCCGGGCGCGGTGCTGCTCACGGCGCCCGCTCCCCCACCCCGGCCCGATCCGGGGCGGGGTCGGGCTCCCGGCCCGGCGTCGACCCGCCGCTTGGACCCGGGATGCGCGCGGCCGGCACGGAGCGGGCCAGGCCCGGGGCGGCCGGGGCGAGGCCCACTCCAGCCCCGGTCGGGGCGAGGCCCAGCTCGGCCCAGGCGACGGCGGCGCCGTCGAAGACCGGCCCCTCAATGCATGACCTGGCCATGCGCGTGGTCCCGGTGCTGGACGGCCCGCCCGGCTCCCCCGGGCCGTCCAGCACCGGGACCACGCAGGAGAAGCAGATGCCGGTCCCACACGCCATCCGCTCCTCGACCGCGACCTGGCAGGGCACCCCGGCCGCGGCGGCGGTGCGGCTCACCGCGGCCAGCATCGGCATGGGGCCGCAGGCGTAGACCTGCCTGGTGCGGGCCCGGGCGAGCAGCTCGGGCATTGGGTCGGTGACCACCCCGCGGCGCCCGGTCGAGCCGTCGTCGGTGGTGACCGTGAGCGAGCGGCCGAGGCGGGCGCACGCCTCCGGCTCGAGCAGGCGGGCCGCGGTCGACGCGCCGATCAGCACGTCCACCGGGCAGCCGCGCGCGCGCAGGTCCCCGGCGAGCAGGAACAGCGGCGCGGTGCCGTAGCCGCCCCCGACGAGCAGGCAGGCGGGCGGCCCGCCGCGGCTGCCGGTCTGGGGGGCGGGCGGCCCGCCACCGTTGCCGGCCGGGGGAGTGGGCGGGGCGAACGGGCGGCCGAACGGCCCGAGCACGTCGACCGTGTCACCCGGGCCGACGCCGGCCAGGGCGCGGGTGCCCGGGCCGACCACGTCGAACACGACCTCGACGGTGCCCGCGGCGGCGTCGGCCGCGTGGACCGAGAAGGCACGCCTGAGCAGGAGCGACTGGTCGGCCGCGGGCCGCACCTCGACGAACTGCCCGGCCCGGGCGGTGGCCGCGACCGCCGGGGCGGCCACGGTGAGCCGGTGGTAGACGCCGGCCCGCCCGCGGGCCACCACCAGGCAGCGCTCCCCGGCCGGCCCGGTCACCCGGCCACCCTCGTCCCGGCCTCCCCGGCCCTGGCCCTCTCGGCCCTGGCCCTCTCGGCCCCGGCCCTCTCGGCCCCGGCCCTCTCGGCCCCGGCCTCCCTAGGCCCGGCCTCCCCGGCCCTGGCCTCCCTGGCCTTTTCGGCCTCGGCTTTCTCTGGCCCGGCCTCCCTGGCCGCTCTAGTCTCCCCTGGCCCGGCCTTCCCGGGCCCGGCATCCCCGGCCCCGGCCCCAAGGCCGGCGCCGGGCCGGATGGGCCCGGCTAGGCCCTCCTCGCCCTGGGCGTGCCAGGCCTGGATCGAGCGGACCGTGAACTGGCCGGCCAGGCGCGCCTCTACGCCCTGGACCATGGCGGTCAGGCCGGACAGGGTGGTGACGATCGGGATGTCGGCGGCCACAGCGGCAGCGCGGATCTCGTAGCCGTCGCTGCGCGGACCCGAGCCCTGGGGGGTGTTGACGACCACGTCGATCTCCCCGGCCCGGATGCGGTCGGCCACGTTGTCGGGGCCCTCGCCCACCTTGCGGACGACCGCGGCCGGCACCCCGTTGCGGGCCAGCACGCCGGCCGTGCCGGCCGTGGCCACCAGCTCGAAGCCGAGGTCGACGAGGCGCTTGGCGGGCAGCACGATCGCCCGCTTGTCGGCGTTGCGCACCGACAGGAACGCCACCCCCTTGGTCGGCAGGGCGCCGTAGGCGGCCTCCTGGCTCTTGGCGAAGGCGGCCCCGAAGGCCCGGTCCAGGCCGAGGACCTCGCCGGTCGAGCGCATCTCGGGTCCCAGCAGCGAATCGGCGCCCGGGAAGCGGGCGAAGGGCAGGACCGCCTCCTTGACCCCGACATGGGCCGGCTCGGGCGCGAGCACCCCCCGCCCGGGCGGCAGCATGCCGGCCTCGCGCAGGCTCGCCAGGGTCGCTCCGATGCCGAGCAGCGCGGCCGCCTTGGCGACCGGCAGGCCGGTGACCTTCTCCACGAACGGGACCGACCGGCTCGCGCGCGGGTTGGCCTCGATCACATACAGCCGGTCGCCCTTGACCGCGAACTGCACGTTGAGGATGCCGACCACCCCGAGCTCGCGGGCGAGCCTCGCGGTGGCCTCGCCGATCGCCGCCACCTGGTCGGTTCCCAGGGTGATGGGCGGCAGCACGCAGGCGGAGTCGCCGGAGTGCACGCCGGCCTCTTCGATGTGCTCCATCACCCCGCAGACAAGCACCTCCCCAGTGGCGTCGGCGAGCGCGTCGACGTCGACCTCGACCGCGTCCTCGAGGAAGCGGTCGACCAGCACGGGCCGGCCTGACAGGCGCACGCTGGCCAGCGCGGGCGACCGGGCCAGGGCGTCGGCGTCGTAGCAGACCTCCATCGAGCGGCCGCCGAGCACGTAGGAAGGTCGGACCAGGACCGGGTAGCCGACCCGCTCGGCCACCGCCCATGCCTCCTCGGCGGTGGCGGCCTGGCCCCATGGCGGGGCGTCGAGCCCGCAGCGGGCCAGCACCGCGCCGAAGCGACCCCGGTCCTCGGCCAGGTCGATCGCCTCGCTCGGGGTGCCGAGCAGGGGCACCCGGGCGGCGGCCAGCCCGTGGGCGAGCTGCAGGGGGGTCTGGCCGCCCATGGTGACGATCACGCCGACAAGCGGCCCCGAGCGCGCCTCGGCCCGGCACACCTCGAGCACGTCCTCGCAGGTGAGCGGCTCGATGTAGAGGCGGTCGGCGACGTCGTAGTCGGTCGAGACGGTCTCCGGGTTGCAGTTCACCATGACCGTCTCGTAGCCGGCCTCGCGCAGCGCCTGGACGGCGTGCACGCAGGCGGTGTCGAACTCGACCCCCTGGCCGATGCGGTTGGGTCCCGACCCGAGCACCACCACCCGGGGCTGGGCGGTGGCCGGCACCTCCGTCTCCTCCTCGTAGGTCGAGTAGAAGTAGGGGGTGGACGCCTCGAACTCGCCCGCGCAGGTGTCGACCGAGCGGTAGACCGGCTCCACCCCGAGGGCGCGGCGCCTGGTCCGCACCTCGCCCTCGGTCGACCCGACCGCCGCGGCGAGCTGGCGGTCGGAGAAGCCGTGCCGCTTGGCCCGCCAGAGCAGGTCCCGGCCGAGCGCGTCGATGCTGCCGGCCGCCTCCACCTCGGCCCCGACCTCGACGACGCGGGCGATCCCGTCCACGAACCACGGGTCGATCGACGAGGCCGCGGCCACCTCCTCGACCGTGCAGCCGTCCCGCAGCGCCCGCATGACGTGGTGCAGGCGCTGCTCGGTCGGCACCGCCACGTCGGCGAGGAGCTGCACGGGACCGGAGGCCAGAGCAAGACCGGAAGCCCGGGGGCCCGATTCCGAAGCGGGAGCCCGGGGGGGTTCGGGGGGGCGCTTGTTGCCCCCCCGATGGGACGATCCTGCCTCGGGTTGTGCCTCCCGGCCGCCGTCCTGGCCGGCATCGAGCGGCAACGACGATCCTGCCTCGGGTTGTGCCTCCCAGACACCCTCGGAACCGGTCTCGAGCGACCGAAAGGCCTTCTGCAGCGCCTCCGGGAACGTGCGGCCGATCGCCATGACCTCCCCGACCGACTTCATCCTGGTGGTCAGCGCCGGGTCGGCGCCCGGGAACTTCTCGAACGCGAACCTGGGCACCTTGCACACGACGTAGTCGATGGTCGGCTCGAAGGCGGCGGCGGTCTTGCCGGTCACCTCGTTGCGGATCTCGTCGAGGGTGAAGCCGACCGCGAGCAGGGCGGCGACCTTCGCGATCGGGAACCCGGTCGCCTTGGAGGCCAGCGCGGAGGACCGGGAGACCCTGGGGTTCATCTCGATCACCACCCGGCGGCCGCTGGCCGGGTCGACCGCGAACTGCACGTTCGCGCCGCCCGTCTCGACCCCGACGGCCCGCAGCACCGTGATCGCGTCGTCCCGCATCGCCTGATACTCGACGTCGGACAGGGTCATCTGGGGCGCGACCGTGATCGAGTCGCCGGTGTGCACCCCCATCGGGTCGAGGTTCTCGATCGAGCAGACGACCACCGCGTTGTCGGCCCGGTCACGCATCACCTCGAGCTCGAACTCCTTCCAGCCGAGCACCGCCTCCTCGAGCAGCACCCGGTGGACCGGGCTGGCAGCGAGCCCCTGGCCGAGCAGCTCGGCGAGCTGGTCCTGGCGGTGGGCCACGCCCCCGCCCCAGCCCCCCAGCGTGAACGAGGGCCGCAGGACCACGGGCAGACCGAGCTCGGCGACGGCGGCGAGGCCGTCGTCGACCGACCCCACCTCGATCCCGCGGGGCAGCTCGAGTCCGCTCGCCCTGCAGACCTCGGTGAACGCCCGGCGGGACTCGGCCCGCCTGACCGCCTCGACGGTGGCGCCGACGAGCCGGGTCCCGGCCCGTTCCAGGGCGCCGCTCTCAGTCAGCTCGACGGCCAGGTTGAGGGCGGTCTGGCCGCCGAGGGTGGGCAGCAGCGCGTCCGGCCGCTCGGCGTCGAGCACCGCTCCGACCCGCTCGGCGGTGAGCGGCTCGAGGTAGGTGGCGTCGGCCACCTCGGGGTCGGTCATGATCGTGGCCGGGTTGGAGTTGACCAGGACCACGCGCAGGCCGAGGGCGCGCAGTGCCCGGCATGCCTGGGTGCCCGAGTAGTCGAACTCGGCCGCCTGGCCGATCACGATCGGCCCTGACCCGACGACCAGGACGGAGCGGAGGTCGCTGCGGAGCGGCATCAGCCCTCCGGTCCGAGCACGGGGTCGCGCGCCTCGCGGGCGGCCGGCGGCCCCAGCCGGTCAGCCGCCGGATCCGGCTCCCCGCCCGCCCGGCCAGTGGCTCCCGGCTCCCCGCCCGCCGCCTCGGCGGCTGCATGGGTGTAGGCGGACTGGCCGGCATCCCAGCCGTCGTACAGGCCCTTGCGGATGGCCTCGGCCCAGAGGGCGCGCACCTGGGCGGGGGCGAGCAGGCGGAGCCGGATCGCGAACCGGCTCGCCCCCTCGACGCTGGCTACGAGCGTGCGCAGCTTGGCCTCGTCGGCGGCGGTGGTGCGCCGCCCAGTGGGCGAGACGGGCGCCTCGGCCTCGCCCCGCAGGCTCGCCTTGAGCACCAGGGCGCGGTCGAACTCGGCCCGCAGGGCGTCGGCGACCTCGCCGGCCGGGGGCAGGGTCCCCTCGTCGACCCCGCCGAGGGCTCGGAACGTGCGCTGCTCGTCTGCCATGGCGTGCTCCCTCTCTACCCGGAGCGATGGAGCCGGCCGGCGTCCATCGTGATGGCGAAGCGCTGGAACAGCGGGTGGGCGTCGTGGGGGCCGGGGGCGGCCTCCGGGTGGTACTGGACCGAGAAGGCGGGCGCGTCGAGGCATTCCAGGCCCTCGACCACTCCGTCGTTGGCGTTGCGGTAGGTGATCCGGACGCTGGCCGGCAGGCTCTGGGCGTCGACCGCGAACCCGTGGTTGTGGCTGGTGACCGCGACCCGGCCGGTGACCACCTCGACGACCGGCTGGTTCACGCCCCGGTGCCCGAAGGGCAGGCGCATGGTCCGCCCGCCCACGGCGAGGCCGAGGAGCTGGTGGCCGAGGCAGATGCCGAAGAGCGGCACCCGCCCGAGCAGCCCGGCGGTCGCCGCCACACCACCCACGACGGTGGCCGGGTCGCCCGGGCCGTTGGACAGCATCACGCCGTCCGGCTTCCAGGCAAGCACGTCGGCGGCCGGCGTCGACGCGGGCACCACCCGCACCCGGGCGCCGAGCCGGCGCAGCCGCCGGCCGATGTTGGCCTTGGCCCCGAAGTCGTAGAGCACGACCCGGTAGCGCTCCTCCCCGTCGGCGGGCAGCTCCACGGGGTCGGCGCGCGTCACCCTGTCGACCAGGGCGAGGCCGGTCGGGTCGGGTGCGTCCAGGGCGAGCCGGCGCAGGGCCTCGGCGTCGCCGGTCTCGGTGGACAGCGCGCCCCGCATCGCCCCGGCGGTGCGCAGGTGGCGGACCAGCCGCCGCGTGTCCAGGCCCTCGACCCCGGGCACCCTGGCCGCCTCCAGCTCCTCGGCCAGGCTGCGCTCGGCCCGCCAGCTCGACGGGCGCCTGGCCGCCTGGCGGACAAGGAACGCCGCCACCTGCACCCGGTCGGACTCGGCGTCGGCCGCGGTGGTGCCGTAGTTGCCCACCTCGGGGGCGGCCATGCACACCAGCTGCCCGTGGTAGGACGGGTCGGTGAGCACCTCCTGGTAGCCGCTCATGGCCGTGTTGAACACCACCTCCCCGGCTACCGTCCCGCCGCCCGCGAACGCCTCCCCCCGGAACGCGGTCCCGTCCTCGAGCACCAGCAGCGCGGCCCGCGCCTGGCGCCCCTCCGGCCCGGGCACCGTCTGGGGTGCGCCCGCCCGCATCATCGGACCACCAGGGCGTCAAGGCGCGAGGCCCAGTCGGCGGCGGTAGCCTCGTCGAGGACGAAGCCGGAGCGGAGGCCGGTGCCGCCGAGCCGCCAGTCGACCACCAGCACCCGGGGCGCGTACACCGCCTTGCCGGCGTGGTGGGTGGCGACCTCGGCGCCCTGCAGGACTTCGGCCGGAATGCACCAGGCGCCGGCGGCACCCCGGTCCACGCGGAGCCCGGACGGATCCAGGGCGAGGCCGACGACCGTGCGGCCGAGCAGGCCGTAGCCAGAGAAGCGGCGCACGGTCGAGGGCGCGTAGGTGGTGCCCAGGTAGCGGGCGCCGGCCGCCTCGAGCAGCACGCCGGGCGCGCCAGCGGGAGACGCTGACCCGTGCGCGCCGGCGGCGGACCCAGACCCGGGTACACCCGCGGCGGAGCCAGACCCGGGCATACCGGCGGCGGACCCGGGCGCGCCGGCAGCCGGTGGGCACTCGGGCAGGGGCGGCAGGCCCTGCTGCTGCCGCCGAGCGGTCCGCCGCACCGCGCCCAGCACCAGCCAGGTGGCCAGCCCGGCCAGGGCCGCGACCACGAGCAGGCTGAACGCCCAGCTCATCGGTGCACCCTCAGCGGGTGGTGCACCCTCACCGGGTCACCTGCCCGTCGCGGACGGTG
The DNA here is from genome assembly GCA_036000965.1 of Actinomycetes bacterium. Classification (NCBI taxonomy): domain Bacteria; kingdom Bacillati; phylum Actinomycetota; class Actinomycetes; species Actinomycetes bacterium. The sequence goes on along the minus strand of DASYUT010000108.1, from coordinate 71,662 downwards.
AACCTGCCCCGCAGCAGGACGTGGACAACCCGGCCGGTCAGCTCGCGCCCGTGGTAGGGCGTGTTGCGGGCGCGGCTGGCCAGCCTCCCCGCGTCCACCGTCCAGCGTGCCGCCGGGTCGAACACGGCCAGGTTGGCCGGGGCCCCGGCCGCCAGCGGGCCGCCGTGGCCGGGCAGGCGCCGGCAGCGGGCCGGGCCGGCGGTGAGGCGCTCGACCATCTGGGCCAGGGTGAGGAAGCCGGGCTCGACCAGCTCGGTGAGGGCGAGCGCGAGGGCGGTCTCGAGCCCGAGCATCCCGGGCGGGGCGGCCGCCCACTCGACCTCCTTGTCCTCGCGGGCGTGGGGGGCGTGGTCGGTGGCGATCGCGTCCAGGGTGCCGTCGGCCAGGCCGACGCGGACCGCCTCGACGTCGGTCTTCTCGCGCAGGGGCGGGTTGACCTTGAACACCGGGTCGTAGGAGCGGGCCGCCTCGTCGGTGAGGGTGAAATGGTGAGGCGTCGCCTCGGCGGTCACTCGCACCCCGCGGGCCTTGGCCGCCCGGATCAGCTCGACCGCGTTGGCGGTCGAGACATGGCACAGGTGCAGGCGGCCGCCGGTCAGCTCGGCGAGCAGCAGGTCGCGGGCGACCACCATCTCCTCGGCAGCGGCCGGCCAGCCCTGCAGCCCGAGGATGGCCGAGACCTCCCCCTCGTGCATCTGGGCGCCGTCGGTCAGCGAGGCGTCCTCGGCGTGGTCGGCGACGACCGCGTCGAAGGCGCGCACGTACTCGAGGGCCAGCCGCAGCAGGCGGGCCTCCCGGATCGGCCGGCCGTCGTCGGAGAAGCAGTCGACCGCGGCTGCGGACCGGGCCATCGCCCCCAGCTCGGCCAGCTCAGCGCCGCGCTGGCCCACGGTGACCGCTCCGACCGGGAACACGTCGACCAGGCCGACCTCGCGCCCGCGGGCGGCGACCATCTCCACCACCCCGGCGTTGTCGGCCACCGGGTCGGTGTTGGGCATCGGGCACACGGCAGTGAAGCCGCCCAGCGCGGCCGCCCGCGAGCCGGTCTCGATCGTCTCGGCGTCCTCCCGGCCCGGCTCCCGGAAGTGGACGTGCAGGTCGCAGAAGCCGGGGCTGACCACCAGCCCGCCGCAGTCGACGATGCTGGCGCCGGCCGCGTCCAGGCCCTCCCCCACCTCGGCGACGAGGCCGTCCCGGACCAGGACGTCGTGCTGGCCGTCGTGGCCACCGGCCGGGTCGACCAGCCGCCCGCCGCGGAGCAGCACCGCCCCACCCCGCCGCGTCTGGCGACCACTGGGCCGGGTCACCTGGGCACCTCCCCGGCCACCCTCCGGCCGGGTCACCTGGGCACCTCCCCGGCCACCGCCGGGCCGCCGAGCAGCAGGTAGAGCAGGCCCATGCGCACGCTGATGCCGTTGCTCACCTGGCTTGCGATCACCGAGCGCTCGATCGAGTCGGCCACGTCGGCGGCGATCTCGACCCCCCGGTTCATCGGCCCCGGGTGCATCACGATCGCGTGGGGGGGCATCGCGTCCAGCCGCCGGGCGTCCAGCCCGTAGAGGCGGGCGTACTCCCGCAGCGACGGAAAGAAGCCTGCCCGCTGCCGCTCGAGCTGCATGCGCAGCAGCATGACCACGTCCTGCTTGGGCAGCACGGCGTCCAGGTCGTAGGAGACGGTCACCCCCCAGGTCTCGACCCGGGCCGGCAGCAGGGTCGGCGGGGCGACCAGGGTCACCTCGGCGCCCATGGTGGTGAGGGCGAGCACGTTGGACCGGGCGACCCGGGAGTGGAGCACGTCCCCGACGATCGCGACCCGGAGCCCGTCGAAGCTCGGGAAGCGCTGGCGCATCGTGTACAGGTCGAGCAGGGCCTGGGTGGGGTGCTCGTGGGTGCCGTCGCCGGCGTTGACGACCACGGCGTCGACCCACTCGGCCAGGCGCCAGGGCGCGCCCGAGGCGCCGTGGCGGATCACGATCGCGTCCACCCCCATGGCCTCGAGGGTGATCGCGGTGTCCTTCAGGCTCTCGCCCTTGGACACGCTCGAGCCTTTGGCCGAGAAGTTGATGACGTCGGCCGAGAGCCGCTTCGCGGCCAGCTCGAACGAGATCCGGGTGCGGGTCGAGTCCTCGAAGAACAGGTTGCAGACGGTCCGGCCGCGCAGGGTGGGGAGCTTCTTGATGGCCCGGTCGGTGACCGCGGCGAGGTGGGCGGCGGTGTCGAGCACGCGGGTCACGTCCGCGGCCGACAGGTCGGCGGCCGACAGCAGGTGCTTGTTCATGCGCGCGTCCCCCTCCGGGCGGCGGGCGGCGGACCCCCGCTCCGCGCGGGCGGCGGACCCCCGCCGGGCCGGGCAGGGGGGCCGGCGGTTCCGGGGGGCTCAAGGCCAGCCCCCCGGTGGATGACGACGCCGTCGGCGCCGTCGGTCTCGGCCAGGCGGACCCGGACGGCCTCGTCGGCTGCGGTGGGCACGTTCTTGCCCACGTAGTCGGCGCGCAGCGGCAGCTCCCGGTGGCCGCGGTCGACCAGGACGGCGAGCTGGATGGCGCGCGGGCGCCCGAAGTCGACCAGCGCGTCGAGCGCGGCCCGGATCGTGCGGCCGGTGTAGAGCACGTCGTCCACCAGCACGACCACCTTGCCGCCGAGGTCGAAGGGCAGGTGGGTGGCGTGGGTGGCGCCCGGCGGGCGCAGGCCGATGTCGTCGCGGTACATGGTCACGTCGAGCGCGCCGGCCGGGACCGGCCGGCCCTCGATCTCGCCCAGCCTGGCCGCGAGCCGTCCGGCCAGCGGCACGCCCCGGGTGTGGATGCCCACCAGCACCACGTCCCCGGTGCCCTTGTTGCGCTCGACCACCTCGTGGGCGATGCGGGTGAGGGCCCGCCCCACGTCGGCGGCGTCCATGACCGCCACGGAGCTCCCGGACATCAAGAAGCCTCCAGCCCACTCGGGGTGGAGGCGGCATGCGGCAGCATCGTTTGGCTCCCTTCCTGGCCTCTCAGGACCAGCCCTTAAAGGGCGCTCGGTGTTCGGTTGTCCCCGAATGCTAGGCCCCCGGCCGCCGCGCGGCAAACCCGCCGGTCGGGCGCCCGCCGCGCTCAGCGGGTGAGGGCGACCTTGGCCCCCAGGCCGAGGAAGATCGAGCCGCCGACCACGTCGAGCCCGCGGGCCAGGTTGCGGCGGCGGGTCAGGAACCGGTTGAGGCGGCCAGCGGCCAGCCCGACGGTCCCGTCGACGGCGATCTCCACCACCAGGAAGCAGGTGCCCAGCACCAGCAGCTGCAGCGGGACCCGGCCGCGGGCCGGGTCCACGAACTGGGGCAGGAGCGCGACGGTGAACAGTGCCATCTTCGGGTTCAGCAGGTTGGTCACCGTGCCGCGCCACAACGCCCAGCGCGGGCTGCGTGCCCCGTGCCCGCCGCCGACGAGGGCGCCGCCCCGGGCCAGCAGGGTCCGCACGCCGAGCCACACCAGGTAGGCCCCCCCGGCCAGCCGCACGGCGTCGTAGAGCACCGGGGCGGCGCGGAACACCGCGGCCAGGCCGGCCGCGGCGGCGAGCAGGTGGACGGTCTCGCCCAGGGCGACGCCGAGCGCGGCGACGAAGCCGGCCCGGGACCCTCCGCGGATCCCGGTCGCGAGCACGAACAGCATGTCCGGGCCTGGTGTGAGCATCAGCACCGTGATCATGAGCAGGTAGGCGACCAACAAGGAACCGTCCACGATCGACATGGTCTCCTCCATGGTCTCCCCCGGTCTCCGCCTGCCTCCAGAGGTTCTACCCACATCCGCCGCCTATAACCATTATATTAGTTTAGGCAGTGATGGAATACCGCTGAACTGTCAACTCGTCACTAGCATACGGGGTTACGTCCGTAAGGTTACGAACCCGTTGGTGGGCAGCTACCGGGCCCTGACGACGACCGTCCAGAAGATCTTGTCGTCGAGCGTTTGCCGGTTGCCGTCCCGCGTCGGCCACCAGCGTGAGCGTTGTGTACAGGCCGCAGGTGAGGTTGCCGAGGAGCATCCGGAGCAGGAAGCGGCCGAGGCCGACCCCATCGCCGGCCCGGCCTCCCGTCGCCCGGCTACCCGCCCGGACCGCAGCGGGTCCCGCCGGCCCCGGCCGCGTAGCGGATGCCGGCGAGCAGGTGGACGAGGTAGAGCGGCTCCTGGAAGCTCTCGCTGGTGTGGCCCATGGCCGTGTACCAGGCCCGGCCGCCGTCGTACCGGTGGCACCAGGCGATCGGGTGGTCGCCGCCCATCCCGCCGCCAGAGTAGGTCGACTCGTCGAGGGTGGCGAGCACCCGGACCCGGCCGCGGGGGTTGGTCCTGAAGTCGTACCACTCGTCGGTGCGCTCCCAGCGCCGGGGCAACGCCCCGGCCGGGGCGCCGGCGGCCGGCTCGGTGGCGCCGGCGGCCGGCTCGGTGAGGACCACGGCGCGCTGGACGGCCGGGTGGCGCCGGAACCAGGCGCCGACCAGCCCGCCGTACCAGGGCCAGTGGTACTCCGCGTCGGCGGCGGCATGGACGCCGACCCAGCCGCCCCCGCCTCGGAGGTAGCGCTGGAGGGCGGCCTGCTGGCCGCCGTCGAGCACCTCGCCGGTGGTGGACAGGAACACGACGGCCCGGTACGCGGCGAGGCCCTGGCCGATCCGGGTGGCGTCGGCGGTGTCGTCGACCCCGAACCCGTGCTGCTGCCCCAGGCGCCGGATCGCCGCGACCCCGTCCTCGATGGACCGGTGCCGGAAGCCGGCCGTCCTGGTGAACACGAGCACCCGGAACGGCCCGCCGCCGGTGGCGGCCGGAGCGGCCGTCTCCGGCGGCGCCGTGCGGTCCGGCGGGCGGGAGCCTTCCCCGCAGCCGGTCCCGGCGAGGGCCAGCGTGAGGGCTGCCAGCGCGGCCGCCGCGCGTCGCCTCGGTCCAGCTCCCATCCCGCTCACCTCCCCGCCGGGCTCCCGACCCGCCGTAGGATAGTCACCGCGCGGGCCGTCCGCCCTGCGGGGCGGGCCGTGGCCCGCTGTCGACCAGACCTGACGAGCGCCGACCGGACCCGACGAGCCAGGAGCCTGCCACGTGTGCACCGCCGTCCGCATCGTTGTCGCCGCCGCCCAGCGGGAGCGCCGCCTCGAGCTGCGCCGGGCGTCCGTGGCCGCCGAGTGGGAGGTGGTCGGCGAGGCGGCCGATCCCGAGGGCGCCTACCGGGAGGCGGTCGAGCGGCGGGCACGCTTCCTGGTCATGGACGAGAGCGCGGCCGGCCCGCGCCCCGAGGCGATCGCCCGCCGGCTCCGCTCGACCAGCCCGAACGCGTTCGTCGTGGGGATCGGCGAGGTCGCCGGGGCCGACGTGACGGTGCCGGCCGGTGCGCTCGACGGCCTGCGCGACGCGATGCGCGCCCTGCTCCACGGCTCGGGCGACCACCAGCACGCCTGAGGGCCTGAAACGGCACCAGAAGGCTCACCCCGTCGCCTCGCAAGTCCTTTCTGGTCGCCGCGTCGACGTACCGTGCGGACCTCTGCGCTGCTGCTCAGTGCTCCAGCTCCATCTTGACGCTGTCGACGAGCACGCTCTCGCCTCGCGGGAGGGCGGGGGCGACCACCTCCACGACCAGGTGCGAGCCGGGCCGGTGCAGGTAATGGTAGACCTCGATCTGGCGCCAGTCGGTGTTGCGGAGGTCGGTGCCTGCCGAGTCGACCGCGAAGCGGCGGCCGTCGACGTACTCGACCACGTTGACCTGGACGAGGGTGCCCGGCTTGCTGGTGCGGACCCACACGACCGCCTCATAGAGCTGGTTCACCTTGACGTCCGGCTCGACCGGCACGGCCGCGTGCTCGATACCGGCCCTGGTCGCCGCTGCCGACCCCTGGCCGCCGACCAGCTTCACCGACCATTTGCCGTCCTTGGCGGTCGGGATGCGCTCGAGGACCGCCGTACCGATCGGGCGCCAGCCGGCGACGCTGGCCTCGAAGCTCGGATTGGCGATCAGGTGCTCCTCTGCTTCCTTGCCCGGCTGCTGCCCGGCCTTGGCCGCGGTCGTGGGCGGGGCCGTGGCCACCGATGTCGCGGTGGCCGCCTGCGAGCCGGCAGGCGAGCGGTCGGGACGGGACCCGGAGGTACGCACCGCCCAAGCGATCGCCACCGCGAGCACGACCACGAGCAGGCTGCCCGCGGCGACCATCAGGACGGGGTTGCGGACCGGCGGCGAGGGCCCTCGCGGGTCTGCCAGGTGCTTCGGGTCGGTCGGAGTCATGGCGGAACGAGCGCTACCGGGCCAGAACCCGGCGCCCCCGGTAGGCGAAGGCGGCGACCAGGAAGGACCCGAAGGCGACGAGCACGGCCGCCACCGCGAGCACGACTGGGGCGCGGTTGGGCGACCCGGTGTAGGGCAGGGCGCCCCCGGCGGGCAGGCTGCACATAGCGTGCCCGTCGCGCATGACGTGCTCGGTGAACACCAGCCGGCTGCCCTCCGGGGTCGCGACCACCAAGCGGACCCCGAGGACCTGGTTGAGGTCGGCCTTGAGCCTGGTCTTGAACCCGCCCTCGGGCGAGGTGGTCACCATCTGCTTCGACAGCACGGTGCCGTTGTCCTTGTTCACGAGGGTGAGCGCCAGCTCGACGCCCTTCGTGAGCCCCTCGCCCTCGGCGCCGATGCCGGTGCAGCTCATGTCCTCGAGGTAGACCTGGGCATCGGCGGCGGCAGCAGCGGCGGACGGGCGCAGGAGCAGCACGGCCAGCGCGCCCCCGACCAGCAGGAGCCTGGACGACCGCATGCGCCTCCCCTTCTCTCCTTGGTACCCCGGTCTCTTTGGTACCCGGCGGCAGGCGACGGCGTCCGGGCACCCCTCCGGCCCGATCGGCGCTGGTGCGCGCCTTGGGGTGCCTCGACCGGATCGAAGCTTGCCGTGTCAAGCTCGCCCGCCACTATTGGCGAGATGGGACCGCCAAGCAACCGCCTCGAACCTAACCAGGCGCTTGAGCGTTGCGGACCTCGCGGGCCACGCGACCGAGCACGCCGTTGACGAAGCGGCCCGAGTCGGCGGTCGACAGCAGCTTGGCCAGCTCGATTGCCTCGTCCAGCACCACCGCGGTCGGGACCTCGGGCCGGGCCACCAGCTCATAGATGGCGAGCCGGAGGAGGTTGCGGTCCACCAGCGGCATCCGCTCGACCGTCCAGTGCTCGGCGGCCCGCCCGATGCGACCGTCAAGCTCGCCGCGGCGGCGGTCCACCCCGGCGACCAGCTCGACTGTGTAGGGGTCGAGGCGCTCGGCCTCGGGGTGGTCGAGGTGGCGGGCGAGCACGGTGGGGATGGGCTGCTCGAGCACGTCGGCCTCGTAGAGGATGTCGAGGGCCCGCCGGCGGGCGGCCGACCGCATCCCGGACGGGGCGAGCGGGTCGGTCACTGCACCCGGGTCAGGTAGGCGCCGCTGCGGGTGTCCACCTTGATGCGGTCGCCGGTCTCGACGAACAGCGGCACCTGCACGACCGAGCCGGTCTCGACCGTGGCCGGCTTGGTCGCCCCGGAGACCCGGTCGCCCTTGATGCCGGGCTCGGTCCCGGTCACGGCCAGCTCGACGCTGGCCGGCAGCTCCACGCCGATCGCGCTGCCCTCGTAGAAGGTCACGTAGGGGGTGGAGCCGTCGACCATCCAGTTGGCGGCGTCGCCGACCGCTCCGGCCTCGACCGCCGACTGCTCGTAGGTCTCGGTGTCCATGAAGTGGAAGCCGGTCTCGTCCCGGTAGAGATACTGCATCGCGCGCTTCTCCAGGATGGCCACCTCGACCGGCTCGGCGGCCCGGAAGGTCTTGTCGAGCACCCGCCCGGTGCGCACGTTCTTCAGCTTGGTGCGCACGAAGGCGCCACCCTTGCCCGGCTTGACGTGCTGGAACTCCACCACGTTCATCAGGTTGCCGTCGATGTTCAGGGTCATCCCGTTCTTCAGGTCGTTCGTGGTTGGCATCGGTGCCTCCTCAAGCCTTGCCAGCGGCTCCGCCGCGCGCCGGGCCGTCCGTCCGTCAGAGTTCGATGAGCTCCCTGGGTGCAGTGGTGAGGAGCTCGTGGCCGCCCGGACGGACGACCGCAAGGTCCTCGATCCGCACGCCGCCGAAGCCGGGAAGGTAGACACCTGGCTCGACGGTCACTGGCGTCCCGCTGGCGATGCTACCACCGGCTCCGGGGCGCACCCACGGCGCCTCGTGGATCTGGAGCCCGACGCCGTGCCCGGTGGGGTGGACGAACGCGTCGCCCAGGCCCGCGTCGGCGATGACCTCCCGGCAGGCGCGGTCGACCTCGCCCGCGACGACCCTGGGACGCAGCGCGGCCAGCCCGGCCGCCTGGGCCCGGAGGACCAGCTGGTAGACCTCGCGCTGGCGCTCGGAGGTACGGCCGAAGGCCACTGTGCGGGTCATGTCGGAGCAGTAGCCGTCGACCCGGGCGCCGAAGTCGAGCTTGACGAAGTCGCCGGCGGCGAGCTCCCGGTCGTTCGGCCGGTGGTGCGGCTCAGCCGCCTGCTCCCCGAAGGCGACGATCGGGTCGAAGGCCAGGCCGTCCCCGCCGAGCCGGCGCATCGACAGCTCGAGGTCGAGCGCGACCTCGCGCTCGGTCATCCCGGCCCGCAAGGTGTCGAGCAGCCCGGCGAGGGCGGTGGTGCCGATCCGGGCCGCCTCGCGCATGGACGCGACCTCCTCCTCGTCCTTGACCACGCGCAGCTCCTCGACCAGCTCGGGGGCGGGCACCACGGCCCGCCCGGGCAGCGAGGTGCGCAGCCGCTGCCCCATCCCCCAGGTGAGCCCGTTCGGCTCGAACCCCAGCCCTTCGCCGTCGTTGCCGAGCACGGTCACGACCCCGGCGATCAGGTCGCCGCCGGCCATCACGATCTCGGCGCCGGCCACCTCGGCCGCCGCCTGCGCCTCGTAGCGGCGGTCGGTGAGGAAGATCGTGCGGTCGTGGAAGAGCAGCAGCGCGCCGTAGCTGCCCGAGAAGCCGGTGAGGTAACGGACGTTGACCGGCTTGGTGACCAGCATGGCGACCAGGTCGGCGGGTGGCAGCAGGGCACGAAGGGCGCCCCGGCGGGCCAGGGTGGTCCTGATCTGGTGCGCCCGGCCTCCGGGGCGGCGGTCGGGGCGGGCGGGCTGGACGGACACGTCGACTCCTCGCATCTCGGCCTCACCGGCATTCGTTCCCGCCCGCAAGAGGTTCTACCCGCGGGCGATCAGGCCGGCGACCGCGCGCAGCCCCAGCTCGTAGCTGGCCGGCCCGAGCCCGGCCACCACGCCGGCCGCGACCGGGGCGATGGCCAGGTGGTGGCGGAACCGCTCGCGCGCGTGCACGTTGGACAGGTGGACCTCGACCACCGGGATGCCGCACGCCTCGACCGCGTCCCGCACCGCGTAGGAGGTGTGGGCGAGGGCGCCCGGGTTGATCACGACGGCGGCGACCCCGCCCGCGCGGGCGCCCAGGAGCGCCTCGACCAGCTCGCCCTCGTGGTCGGACTGCAGGCCCTCGACGGCGACGCCCAGCTCGGCGGCGAGCGCGCCGAGCCGGGCCGTGATCGCGTCGAGGTCGAGGGTCCCGTACTGGGCCGGGTCGCGGCGGCCGAGCGCCCCCAGGTTGGGTCCGTGCAGCACGAGCACCCGCGGCCCGTCCCCAGCGGTCGGAAACGCCCGCGTCACCTGCGCCCCTCCTGCCCGCGCGCCGCCTCTGGCGCGCCCGCCCATGTCACCGGCGCCCTCCTGCCCGCGCCGCCTCCGGCGCGCCCGCCCGCGTCACCGGCGCCCTGTTCGTCCGGGGTCGTCGGCGAGGGTGCGGATCGCGGCGGCGAGCACGCTCGCGTCGGGCGCGGGCACGACCTGCGGCTGTCCGGGGGCGCGCAGCAGCACCAGCCGGAGGCCGCCGAGGTGCTTCTTGTCGGTCGCCATGGCAGCCAGCACCGCCTCGGGATCGAGCACCACCCCGCCGGTGGGCAGGCCGAGCGCGTCGAGCACCTGGACGTGGCCGGCGACCAGGCCCTCCTCGGCCAGGCCGGTCTCCTCGGCCACCCGGGCGGCGAAGACCATCCCCAGGGCGACCGCCTCGCCGTGGCGCAGGCCCTGGAACCCGGCCATGCGCTCCAGGGCGTGCCCCAGGGTGTGGCCGTAGTTGAGCACCGCCCGCAGGCCGCCCTCGCGCTCGTCGGCCGCGACCACCTCGGCCTTGACCCGCACGGCCGCATCGAGCAGGGGCGCCAGCGCCTCGGGGTCGCCGGCCGCGGCCGGACCGGCCAGAGCCAGGCAGGCGGCGGCCAGCGCCGGGTCCCCGACCAGGCCGGCCTTGACCACCTCGGCGAGGCCGGAGCGGACCTCGGCGCGGTCCAGGCTGGCGAGCGTGCCGGTGTCGGCGACGACCGCCGCCGGCTGGTGGAAGGCGCCGACCAGGTTCTTGCCAGCCGCGAGGTCGACCCCGGTCTTGCCCCCGAGGGCCGCGTCGACCATGCCGAGCACGGTGGTCGGGACGTTGACCAGCGGTACCCCGCGCAGCCAAGTGGCGGCCGCGAAGCCGGCCACGTCGGTGGTGGCGCCCCCGCCCACGGCCACCACCGGGTCGGCCCGGTGGGTCGGGACGGCGGCCAGCCGGTGGTAGAGCGTCTCGACCACCGCAAGCCGCTTGGCCGCCTCCCCGGCCGGCACGTCGAGCAGGTGGGGAACGAGGCCGCGCCTGGCCAGGGCGGCTGCGGCCCGCTCGGCGAACCCCCGGACCGGCTCGGCGAACACCACCGCGGCTGCCTCGGCGCCCGGGAGGGCGGGCAGCAGCTCGCCGAGGCGGTCGAGCAGGCCGGGCCCGATGTGCACCGGGTACGCGCCGCCAGCCATGCGCACCTCGACCGTACGCACCTCGGCTGAGCGCACCTCGGCCGAGCGCACCTCGGCCGTACGCACGGCCGGCTCGGGTGTGCCCACCGCGGCCGTGTGCGCCGCCGGCTCGGGTGTGCCCACCGCGGCCGTACGCACGGCCGGCTCGGGCGTGCACGCTGTGAGGGTCGGTGCCCCTTGCCGGCCGGGCGGACCGGGGGCTGCGCCCACCGGCGTCATCGGCCGGCCAGCTCGTCGATGCGGCAGCGGTACCAGTCGAGCAGCTCGGCGGCGGTCTGCTCGGGGGTCTGCCGGTCGGTGTCGATCGCCGCGTCGCCCGCGGTCTCGTAGATCGGCCCGCGCGCGACCAGCAGGTCGCGGATCCTGCCGACCCGGTCGGCGGCGTTGTTGAGCAGCGGCCGGTCGGTCGTCCCCACCAGCCGGGCGGCGAGCGTCTCGGGGGTGGCCCGCAGGTAGACGAGGAGCCCGGCCTGCTTGAGCGCGGTGCGGTTGTCGGCCGAGAGGACCGCCCCGCCGCCGACCGCGACGACCCGGCCGGGAGCCGAGATGGCGCGGTCGATCACGACCACCTCCCGGCGCCGGAAGCCCTCCTCACCCTCCCGGCGGAAGATCTCGCTCACGTCCATGCGCGCGTTGCGCTGGATCACCACGTCGGTGTCGACGAACTCGCGCCCGAGCGCCCGCGCGACGAGCTGCCCGACCGTCGACTTGCCAGCCCCCATGAACCCGATGAGGACGATCGTGGGCAGAACCGGTCGCACGCGCGAGGGCCTCCTTGGTCGGTGGCGCGCTGGCCTGGCGCAGCAGGGTAGCAGCCGACCTCCGTGCTTGTCTTGAACGGGGAGCCCGGCCGGGGTGCCCGCCCGCGGCCGAGGTGCCCGCCCGCGGTCGCGGGGCGGGACCCGGCCGGCCCCCGGGTACGCCGGGCGTGCGGCCGCGGCCCGGCCTCAGCGATGCTCGCCGCCCGGGGCGTCGCCCCGCGCCAGCCCAGCCAGGTAGGTGTCGAGGTTGCGGCGCACCTCGTCGAGGGAGTCGCCACCGGTCTTCTCGAGCAGGGCGTCGGCCAGCACGAGGGCGACCACCGCCTCACCGACGACCGCGGCGGCCGGCACCGCGGTCACGTCCGAGCGCTGCACCACCGCCCGGGCCGGCGCGCCGGTGGCCACGTCGACGGTGTCGAGCGCGCGGACCAGGGTCGACAGCGGCTTCATGGCCGCGCGCAGGCGCAGCGTCCCCCCGGTCGACATGCCGCCCTCGATCCCGCCGCTGCGCCCGGTCCGGCGCGCCGGCCGCCACGGACCGGGGACGATCTCGTCGTGGGCGGCGGAGCCGGGCCGGGCGGCGGTCGCGAAGCCGTCGCCCACTTCGACCCCCTTGATGGCCTGCACGCTCATGAGCGCGGCGGCCAGCCGGGCGTCGAGCTTGCGGTCCCAGTGCACGTAGGAGCCGAGCCCGGGCGGCAGCCCGTAGGCCACCACCTCGAAGACCCCGCCCAGGGTGTCGCCGGCCGCCTTGGCCGCGTCGACCGCGGCCGTCATCTGCTCGGAGGCGGCCGGGTCGAGGCAGCGCACCTCGCTGGCGTCGACCCGCTCGGCGTCGCCCGGGACAGGCAGCGCGGCCGGGTCGGCCTCGACCGGGCCGAGCCGGACCACGTGGGAGAGCACGTCCATGCCCACCTCGGCCAGCAGGGCGCGGGCGACCGCGCCGACCGCCACCCGGGCGGCGGTCTCGCGGGCGCTGGCCCGCTCGAGCACCGGGCGGGCCTCGCCGAAGCCGTACTTCTGCATGCCGGCCAGGTCGGCGTGGCCGGGCCGGGGCCGGGTGAGCGGCACTCCGCGGCCGGTCGCGGCCGCCTCCGGGTCGGCGACCGGGTCGGGCGCCATCACCTCGGTCCACTTGGGCCACTCGGTGTTGCCGATCAGCACCGCCACCGGGGAGCCGATGGTGCGACCGTGCCGCAGGCCGCCGAGGACCTCCAGACGGTCCTGCTCGAAGCGCATGCGCGCGCCCCGGCCGTAGCCGAGCCGGCGCCGGGCCAGCTCGGCGGCGATGGCCTTGGTGGTGACGGGGACGCCGGCCGGCATGCCCTCGAGGATGGCAACGAGCGCCTGGCCGTGGGACTCGCCTGCGGTCAGGTAGCGGAGCATGATGCGCGTCCCGTTCGGAGGCGGTGGGGTGGGCCGATCCTACCGGACCGAGGGTTCCGCGAGCGGGCTGGCCGCTACTCGAGCTCCGCGAGCGGGCTGGCCGCTACTCGAGCGCGTGAGCCGGCTGGCCGCTACTTGAGCACCGCCTCGCCTTCGCACAGGGTGAACGCGGTGACGCCGCTGAGGAACTCGGCGCAGCTCGTGCCGATGTCGACCGTCTTGTAGGACCCGGCGAAGACCTGCCCCTTCCTGACCCGGTACGGCTTCTCGTCCACCTCGACGTCGGCGTACGCGACGCCACCGCGGCGGAGCACGTCGACCAGCGTGACCTTGCGGCCCGTCGTGCTCCCCCCACCAGGCGTCGTGGCGGTGCCGCCGGCCGCGCCGGGCACGGTCGACGGGGTCGACGAGCCGCCCGTCGGCGCCGCCACGCCGGCAGGTGTTCCGGGCACGGCGGTGACGCCCTCGCCGGACGGCGGCCCGACGAGCGGGTGGAACGGATCCTTGGCCGTCGCCGGGGCCACGATCGGCGGCTGGCTGGTCGCGGGCGGGGTGGACACGCTCGGCTCGCTCCCGCTCGGGACCGCACCCGGCGCGCCCGTCTCGGGTGACCGGCCGGTCCCGGCGGTCGGGCCGGCGGCGCTGCCCGGCAGCCCCGGTGGCGCGGCCAGCTCGTCGCGGCCGGAGAGCTGGGGTGCGAGGACGTAGAGCACCAGCCCGAGCAGCCCCACCCCTGCCGCAGCGAGGATCAGCGCGCGCTGCCGGGCGCTCGTCGGTGCTGGCTCCGGTTGCATGGCCACGTCCGGCTACCTCCTCTGGGCGCCGCCGGCCGGCGCCGGCCCGGACGGCCGGGGTGCCTGGCCGGCGGCGACGGTCGACGGCGGGGTGGACGTCGGCGCCGAGGTCGCGGCGGCCGGCGTGGCCGGCGACGTCACCGCCTGGAAGGCGACCAGGCTGATGTTGCCGGTGAGCTGGTCGGAGTCGGTCCCACTGGTTGCCGGCGGCTGGCTCGCGGCGCCGGCGCCGGCGGCCCCGGAGCCTGTGCTCGAGAGGCTGACCGAGCGCACCAGGACCGAGCGGGGCGGGATCCCCGGGCCGGCCCCGGAGCCCTTGACCAGCCCCTCGAGCCGCGCCAGGAAGTCCTCGACCTGGAAGTACCCCCCGGTCACGACCACGCCGGTGGTGATCTCGGCCAGGGCGGGGTTGGCGGTGGACAGCGCCGGGGCAGCCGGCTGGACCGAGACGAGCTCGACGCCCGACTGGTCGGCGACCTTCTGCAACGCGTCGACCAGGTCGGGCAGGGCGGGGCGAGGCGGGAACATGCCTCGCGCCGCCTTCGCCCGCGCCTGCAGCGGCGCCGCGTTGGCCTTGACGTCCTGGAGCGCGCCGATCTGGCTCCGCAGGACCTGACCCTGGCTGGCCGCGCGCTGCTCGTCCGCCCGGGCGGCGGCCGTCCGGCCCAGCACCGGCCGGACGAGCAGCAGGTACCCGGTGGCGACGGCCAGCAGCGCCACCACGGCGACGAGGATCAGCTCCCGACGGCGGGTCATGTCAGCGCCCTCCCGGTTCGCCGGGCCGCTGGAAGCGGCCCGAGAGCGCCGCCGGCCCGAGGTCGACGCTGGCCGAGAACGTCACCGTGGGGCGCTGGCCAGACTGCGACTGCCTCTGCGACGAGGTGAAGAACGGGTTGAGGTAGACCGCCTGGCCGTTCCGCTTGACCGTGCCGTCAAGCGCACGGACGACCCTGCCCACGTCGACATGACCGAACGCCGTGCCCGAGAAGGCGATGGACGCCACCGGCGACCCGTACCCGGGCGCGCCAGGGGGTGTGGCCGCCGCCTGGCCGGCTCCCGCCCGGGTTGTCGCCGCGGTGCCCGTGGTCGCCTGGCCACCGGCACCGGCGCTGCTCACCGAGGCGGTCACCTGGGTCAGCCAGGCGTTGTCAGGCATGACCGTCGCGACGTCCTGCAGGACGTCTGAGAACCGGATCTCCTTGGCGTACACGCCCGCCCGCAGCTTCTCCGACTCGGCGACCTCAGCCTGGAGGGTCGCCCAGGGCTGCAGCCTCGCCTTCTCGGTCTCGAGGGCGGCGGTGACCGCCCGCTCCCTGGAGGCCGCCCGCTCGGCACGCCCGGCACGGCCGCTGGCCGCGAGGTGGACAAGGGCGAGCAGCGACAGCAGGAGCACGAACCCGGTGCCGCAGGCGACGCGCTGCCGCTTGACCAGCCGGCGCTCGACGATCGCCGGGGGGAGCAGGTTGACCCGGGGCGCAGCTCCGCTGCGCCGGGCCAGCTCGAGGTCCTGCTGCATCTAGGACACCCCTCCGAGGGCCAGCCCGACCGGTACGGCGGTCACCGGCTCGATGTCGGCGAGCTGGCCCGACTGGCGGCGGAGACGCCCGAGGCGTACCGCCTCCAGGGTCCGGCCGGGCTCGACCGGCAGGCGCAGCACGTCCCGCAGGCGCTCGCCGAGGGACGGCAGCCGCGAGCCGCCACCGGTCAGCAGCACCCGGCGGATCGGCACGGCGCCGGCCTGGGCCCAGTAGAAGTCGAGCGACCCTTGGACCTCCTGGACGAACTCGGCCACCCGCTGCTCCACGATGCGGTCCACCGCCTTGTCCCGGGAGGTGTCGGCTGCGACCGCGAGCTTGGCGTGCTCGGCGCCCTCGTGGTCGAGGGCGAGTCCCTTCCGCAGTGCGTCGGTGATGTCGCCGCCCCCCATCAGCAGGATGCGGACGAAGCGCGGGGTGCCGTTCTCGTGGACGACGATGTTGGTGACCGCGGACCCCACGTCGATCAGGGCCTCGCCGGCCTCGGCGAGGGGCGCCGATCCCTCGGGGGCGAGCGACCGGACCAGCGCGAACGGGATCAGGTCGATGCTCACCGGCTTCAGCCCGGCCTTCGCACTGGCCCGCAGATGGCCGGCGATCATGTCCTTCTGGGCGGCGACCAGGAGCACCCGCATGAGCCGCTGGCCCGTGCCGCCCTCGTGCTCGCCGAGGACGTTGAAGTCGAGCTCGGCGTCCTCCACCGGGATCGGGATGTGCTCCTGGACCTGGAACCGCAGCGAGCCGCGCAGCTCCTCGGCGTCCATCGAGGGCAGGTCGACCAGCCGGACCACGACCCGCTGGTTGGCGACGCCCATGACCACCTGCCGGGACCCGAACCGCACCCGACGCCACAGCTGCCTGATCGCGACGGCGACCACGTCCGGGGCGACCACCTCACCGTCGACCACCGCGCCGACCGGGAGCGCCACCTCCCCGAAGCGTTCGAGCACGGTCCTCCCGCGGCGCGTGGACAGCTCGGCCGCACGCACGGCCGTCGTGCCGATGTCCAGACCAACGACGTTCCGACCCAACTGTCGCCCTCCGTTGCGCGTGCTCGGCGTGCCGTTCGATGTGGGGCTCCGGCGGGGCGATGCTGGACGAGGCCAGCACGGCCGCTGACCGGCCCGGGGCCCTGACAGTCATCGTCGTCCCGCCGGGCAAGCTTGAGCGTGGGGGCGGTAGCGTCCGCGAGCCGGCGCCCGCAGCGGTCAGGTGCTGAGCAGGGCCCGGGCGTACCAGGTCGCGATCGGGCCGCCGGCCAGCACGGCCAGCACCGCCCCCGCGGCCAGCCACGGCCCGAAGGGCATCAGGGCCTTCCGGCCCAGGCGGAGCACGGCCATCGCCACCAGGCCGCTCACGCCGCCGAGGAGGAAGGCGCCGAAGATGCCGACCGCAACCGCCGACCAGGACAGCCAGCCGAGGGCCAGACCGAGCGTGGGCACGAACTTGACGTCGCCCAGTCCCATCCCCCGGGGGGAGATGAGGAACAGCAGGAAGAACAGGCCGGCCACGGCCAGCGCCGCGAGCAGGCCACGCTGCATCCGGCCCAGGTCGCCCAGGGCGGCGCTGGCCGCGAGCAGCAGCACGGCGACCACGGGGAACGCGGGGTAGGTGATCCGGTTCGGCAGCAGCTTCGACGAGGCGTCGATCACCGTCAGCACCACGCAGACGAAGGTGACGGCCAGGTAGGCGGGCACCGCCCAGGCAAGGCCGTCGGACCAGAGCCGGTGGGCCACCAGCGCCCAGAGCACGGCCATGGCCAGCTCGACCGCAGGGTAGCGGATCGAGATGGGCGCCCGGCAGTGGCGGCAGCGACCGCGCAGCAGGACCCAGCTCGCAAGCGGGATGTTGTCCCGCGGCGCGATCGGGCTGCCGCACGAGGGGCAGCCCGAGGCCGGGCGCACCAGCGACTCCTTGCGGGGCACCCGGTGGATCACGACGTTCGCGAACGATCCGAACACCAGGCCGAGCAGGCCGGCGAGCACGGCGGCGGCGAGTGGGCTCATGGACGGGAGCCTACCTGTCGACGCATTCGGCGTGGCAGCTCGTCAACAGGGCGGGGTCTGGCCGGGGGGACAGGGCGCCAGCTCTTCCCAGGACTGCTGCAGCAGCGCTGCCTTGCCGAAGCCGAGCGCGCTGGCGATGCGGGGCGTGTAGCTCACGTTCAAGTTGTTCTTGCCGTTGATGCTGCTGGCGTAGATGGCGCCGTTGTTGCTGTCGTCGCAGCCCGGCGCGTTGCAGTCGTTCTTGAGCACGACGGTGCCGTCCTGGCTGTAGAGCAGGACCGCCACCTCGGGCCGGAACTGGATCTTGTTGCCGCCGTAGATCGACGGGCAGTTGCCAACGCCACCGGTGCACGGGTTCCCCGGGTAGGCGCTGATCACCTGGAACGTCGGGCAGGCCGGGGTCCCGGACGGCGGCGGGGAGGCCGTCGAGCAGGACTGGGCGGCGCTCACGGTGGTGGTGTTGCCGAAGTCCACCGGGACGTTGGTGTAGATCACCGTGTCCTTGGCGATCGGCAAGGTGCTGGCATCCAGCTTGAGCGCGGGCGGGGTGGTGTTGGTGGCGGTGTAGAGGGACAGGTCCTCCCAGACCACGTAGGTCCGGTCCAGGCCCCCTCCTGCCCCGACGGGCAGGGTGCCGGTGGCGAAGGCGGTGTTGAACTGGGTCACGGCGGTCAAGGAGGGCGACCCGTAGCCCGGTGGCTGGCCGTAGTACTGGATGCTGGCGTACAGTAGCGGGTCGAAGGTGTAGGCGGGCATGTTGTACGGGGGCGGGGTGTTGCAGACCCGGCCGCCCACCGTCGCGCCGTTCAGGTTGTAGCCCTGGGCCGCGCTGTCGACCGCGCCGGCGGGAGCCTCCAGGCAGGGCGACAGGGTCCCGCCCCCGGCCAGGACGTCGCCGTGGATGTCGCGGGAGGCGTCGACCGGCTCGCCGTCGACGGCGCTCGGGCACTTGGCGTTGTTGCCCCCGCTGAACTGCTTGATGACCCCGTTCTGGCTGATGAGCGAGCCGCGCGTCTTGCTCGTGCCGGCGATGGTGCTGTTCTGGTTGAAGTAGACGTCGCCCTTTGAGAACACCGGGCCGACGATGCAGGCGTTCTGCTCGAGGGTGAGGCTCGAGTCCGCGTACAGGGCATACAGGAAGCTCGGGGCCGCCCCGAGCACCACCCGCACCGTCCGGGTCGGCGCGCCAGGCTGCGCCGGCTGCCCGGTCGAGTACACCGTGTAGGAGCCGAGCTTCCCCGGGTTGTCCGGCGTGCCGGCACGGACCGTGACCGTCGCGGTGCCGTTGCCGCCGGTGCCGTCGGCGACCGGCACGGCCTGGTTGGTGACCACGGCGGTGGCCTTGTCGGCCTGGAGCGCGGCAATCGCCCAGTTGACCCCTGCCTCTGCGACTCCCAGGGCCTGGGCGCGCCGGTAGCCACGCGTGGTGGCGGTGTTGTTGTGCAGCCCCTGCGCGAGCACGACGGTGAGCAGCATGGTGAGGATCATGACGATGAGCACGGTCACCACCATGGCGTAGCCGTCCTCGCCCCGGGCGAGTCTCGTGGGTGCCTGCTGGCGCCGGGCCATCGCAGCTCCTCTGGTCATGCGGGCGGTTGCGGGATCAGGGGTCATGCGGGGGTTGCGGGATCAGGGGTCATGCGGGCGGTTGCGGGATCTGGAGGTTCCGCATCTGCACCTGCGACCGGACGGAGTACGTCGTCCCCGGGTCGCTGAGGTCGATGGTCAGCGTGACCGTCATCTGCCAGGGCACCGGAGCCCCGGTGACGGCGTCAGAGCCCTGCAGCACGTCGCAGGAGAAGACTGCGGGGACGCTGCCGCCCGGCGTGGTCAGGTCCCCCAGGACGGTCGCCGTGCCCGCGCTGCTCCCGTCGGGCCTGAACTCCTCCCGGTACAGGGCGTTGCCCGCGACCCACCAGTGCACCCGCACCGGCGTGTCGGGGTTGGCGACGGTGTAGGCGTGGAAGTCCAGGTCGCACCCTGTCCACGAGTCCCCCGACCCCGAGGTGTCGACCACGTTGCACCCGGAGCTGCTCGCGAACGACGTGGTGAACCCGGTGAGCTGGCGCATGTCCTTGGTCAGCCGGTCCATCGCCAGCCGCACGTCGTCCTGGGTCTGCCCGCGCCGGGAGGAGAAGCCGGCCGACCGCTGGGCGGCGACCAGGATCGACAGTGCGGCGGTGACGATCAGGAGCAGGATGGCCGAGGTCACCATCAGCTCGGCGATGGTGAAGCCGGACTCGGCGCGGGCGCCGCCGTCGGGCGTGAGCATCTCAGGTCGGGCTCCCGGTGTAGTGGTTGGACTCCGGCTGGCTCTCGTTCCCGGCCGCGTCCACCGCCGTGACCCAGTAGGTGTAGGCGACGCCGCTCGTGAGCGGCGTGTCGTGGTAGCCGAGCGTGCCCGCCGGGACGGTGGCGAGCGGGCTCGTCGGGCCCTTGTCGGAGCGGTAGACCCGGTAGGAGGCGACCCCGGAGGCGTCGGCCGCGCCTGGGTCGGTGGTTGCGGTCCAGCTCAGGCTGAGCTGCTTCTTGCCGGCCGAGCCGCTCAGCACCGGGGCTGGCGGGCGTGTCTGGTCCAGCCTGATGGTGTCGACGAACACGGCCTGGTTGCCGTTGCAGTCGGTGATGCTGCCCCAGACGCTCTTCATCCCGTCGCCGGCCGTGATCGGCCAGGCGCTGTAGACCGCGCCGTACCCGGCCGGCGGGGAGGGCTGGAACCCGGCGGTGGCGCTCAGGTTCGAGTACGCCATCGTGGCGAGCCCCGACCCCCCGGCCCCGTGGGGCAGGTCGACGACCGAGTTGTTGATGTCGACCGTGAGCTGGTTCGTGTAGCTGTTGCCGCCGGCGAGGTCGATGTGTCCGCTCGGGGCCTGCGCGTCACCGGCCACGGGGGCACACCCGGGCGGCAGGGTCGTGCTCGGCGACGTCGCCGCCGTCGTGCTGGGTGCGACGGTGGTCGTCGGCGCCAGGGTGGTCGGCGGTGCCACGGCGGGCACGTAGCCGAGGCTGAACAGCGACGAGGTCTGCACCAGCCGTGAGATGCCGCCGGTGGGCGACGGGTAGCGGACCACCACCGTGACCCGCTTGTAGTACAGGTTCGCCTTGCCGGCCACGGGCGCCCAGGTCGCGAACACCCAGCCGGGGTAGGTGACCGCGGGCGAGCCGGCCGCGACGTAGTCGTTGCTCCCGCCCGAGTGGCGCAGGTGGAAGTCGCTCGTCGCCGTCTGGGTCGCGCAGGTGGCCGCGGCGCTGGGAGGCGTGTAGGAGTCCGACAGGATCAGCCGCTCCCAGACCGGGCTCGCGGCGGTCCCCGTGTTGAACTCGAGGCAGCCGGTCGCCGTGTCCCTCCGCAGGCGCCGGTCGGGGTTGTCGACGTCGCCGGCCGGCACGCTGCCGGTCACCGCGGTGATCGCCGCGGTGGAGTCCGACAGCCCGATGGAGTCGTAGCGCTGGTTGCGCGCCAGCTCCAGCAGGTGGTCGGCCCAGTACGTGGCCGTGGCCCGCTGCTTGGAGGTCGCCTGGAGCCGGAGCCCGCTGTACATGGCGGTGAAGACGGCGGTGGCGGCGACCAGCAGGATGAAGGCGGCGATCACCACCTCGAGGACGGTCATGCCGCGCTCGGCGCCACGCTCGCGCAGGCCCAGGATGATCCTTGACAAAGGCGCTCCTCCAAGCAGCGACGGTCGCCGGCCGCTCCCGACGGCTCAGTCGGTTGATCGGCCGGACCCGCCGGAGGTTGAACGGTTGCTGGTGCTACAGCCCGCCCGGAAGGCGAAGGAGGCGGGCCCGAGGGCCCGCCTCCTTGCCGAGCCGCGCAGCCGGGTGGCTACCAGCCGTTGGCGGCCGCCGTGAGCGCGTTCGTGCCGGTACAGGTCGCCGTGCTGCCGTACACCGTGCCGCCGGCGATCGCGTCCCTGATGAAGTAGCAGGTGCCGCTCGCGGACAGGGCTGCCGCGGCGAAGGTGGTCCCCGCCGCCGGGGCCGCCGGCGAGCTGCCCACCGAGACGTTGTTCTGCCCGGTGGAGGCGGTGCCGGCCGCCACGAACACAAGGCTCGGCTCCACGGCCTGCAGGGCGGCGGCGGTGGCGTCGTTGTAGTCCTGCCCGTCGGTGTAGACCGTCTTGGCCGCCGTCAACGAGTTGCGGAGGCTCGACTGGGCGGCTCGGTTCTGGGCTCGCTGGCGGGCGCCGAGGAACGTCGGGATCGCGATCGCGATGAGGATCGCGATGATCAGCACCACGACCATCAGCTCAATCAGCGTGAAACCCGCTTCCCGCTGCCCCTGCAGCCTGCGCTGCATGGCCTTCAGCATGGACATCCTCCCTTTCCTGGGGGCTGGCAGGCCGTCGCCCCGGCGTTCGTGCAGCGATCCTGGCCGCCCCCGGGCCGGGGGCTCATCCGTTCGGGCCTGCACCCCCGAGAATCGGATGGCGTCAGGGCGCACTTGAGTGGCAGAAAGTGGCAGAACGCGCGCGCGGCAGGTCGGACGTTCAGGCGTCCGGCCCAGGGGCGGGCCTGGCGGCCCGGCAGGCGCCAGCGATGCCGGCCAGGTCGCCGAGGCGGCGGGAACCACCGCCCGTCGCGGGCTGCCACGACCACGGCGTAGCGGTCGAGCCGCGCGGAGGGCCGGGGCGGACAGGTCGAACGCTGCGCATGGCGCCGCCGTGTAAGAGGCCGGCGGCGCGCGGTGTTGGACAAGGCGACGCGCGGTGTTGGACAAGGCGACGCGCGGTGTTGGACAAGGCGACGCGCGGTCTCGGACAAGGCGAGAGGTACCTTGGCCACGCGCAACCACACGAGGAGCGGCCGGTGAGAGCCGTGCGGGATGAGGTCGGGGCTGGCGTCGGCGCGCAGGACCGGTTCGAGGCGGTGTTCAGGGCTCGCTACGGCGAGCTGTACGCCCTCTGCTACCGGCTGCTCGGCGACCACGGCGAGGGGGAGGACGTCGTCCAGGAGACGTTCCTGAAGCTCGACGGGCATCCGGTGCTCGACCGGCCGGACGAGGAGGTCGCGGCGTGGCTGCGCCGCGTCTGCCTGAACGCCACCTACAACCGGCTGCGTGGCCAGCGCCGCGCGACGGCGCGGCTGGACCGCGCCGGCCGGCTGGAGCGGGTGGACGACGAGGCGGGCGACGATGGTGGCCCGCTGCTGGACGTGCTGCGCGCCGAGCAGCAGCGGGCCGTGCGCCAGGCCCTCGCCGCCCTGCCGGAGCGGCAGCGCGCCTGCCTGCTGCTGCGCCACGCCGGCTTCTCCTACGCAGAGATCGCCGCAACGCTCGACCTGGCCGTCGGCTCGGTCGGGGTCCTGCTCGCCCGCGGGGAGCGGGCCTTCCGTGACGCCTATCTGGACCGTGACGACGCCGATCCGGGAGCCTACGATGCCATGCCCTGACCTCGGTGCCCTGCGCGCGTCCCTTGACGACGCCCCCGGCGGTACCCCGGCGCCGCTGCACGACCACGTGCAGGCCTGCGCCTTCTGCCTTGACACCCTCGCCGGGCTGCGGCGCAACGCCGAGCTTGCCGCGCCGGCGATCGCCATGACCGGGCCGGACGACCCCCTGCCCCCCGCCGCGGTCGAGGCCGCGCTCGCCCGGCTGGAGCAGCGACGCGCCCGCCTGCTCGCGGCCCGGACGGCCACCGCCGGCGCCGTCGGCGCCACGGCCAGCGCCGTCAGCGCAACGGCCACCGCCCTCGGCGCAACGGCCGGCGACGACGTCGGCGGGCCCGCCGGGGACGCGCCGGCGGTGGTGGTCGCGCTGCGCCGCCGCGGCCGCCTCGCCAGGCTGAGCACCAGGGCGCGCGGGGTGGCGGCGGCGCTGGTCGCGGCCGTCGTCGTGACCGGGCTGGTCGCCACGCCTGGCGGCAGGGCCGCCGCCGCGGGCTTCCTTGCCCAGTTCCGCAGCGAGCGCTTCGAGGTCCTCAAGCTCAACAGCAGCCAGTCGATGCAGCTCAGCGCGGTCATGTCCCAGCTCGTGGAGACCGGCGTGTTCACCGGCGACCACAGCGAGCTGTACCGGATGACCGAGCCGGCGGTCGCGCGCGACCTCGCCGAGGCGAGCCGGCTCGCCGGGTTCCAGGTCAAGGCGGTCAGCCGCTCCGCGCTGCCGCGTGGCGTCGGCGCCGTGCCGGAGCGGATCCTTGCGACCCGTCCCCACACCGCCCGCATCACCTTCGACCGTGACCAGGCCATCGCCTACTTCCAGCGCAACGGCCGGCCGGACGTCCAGATTCCCGAGCGGTTCGACGGCGCCCAGCTCATCGTCCGGGTCCCCGCGGTCGTGGTGCAGGAGTATGCGGGTCGTGACGGTGCGCCGCGGCTGCTCGTCGGCAAGGCCGGCACGATCGGCCTGGACGCCGATGGCGGCGCCAGCCTCGAGGAGCTTCGCGAGGTGGTGCTGAGCCTGCCCGGCGTGCCGAAGGAGACCGTCGAGCAGCTCCGCAACATCAGCGACTGGCGCACCACCTTGCCGCTCCCGGTCCCCACCGACGAGGTGCGGTGGCAGCGGGCGACCGTCGACGGCGCCGAGGCACTCAGCTTCGCGGACCCGACCGGGAAGCTGCACGCCCTGCTCTGGCAGCGCGGCGGGCACATCTGGGGTGTCGCCGGCGTGATCGGCGCTGACGAGGCACTCGGTGTCGCGGACAGCCTCGGCTGAGCAGGCGGAGCCGACCGCCGGGACCGGGCAGCCGGTCCCGGCGGTCGCCGCGTCCGCCTTGCACAAGGCCTTCGGCCGCCGGGTCGCCCTCCACGACCTGACCCTTCAGGTCGGCGCCGGGGAGGTCTTCGGCTTCCTCGGCCCCAACGGCGCCGGCAAGACCACCGCCATGAAGATCCTGCTGGGGCTGGTCCATCCCACCGGCGGCCACGCGCTGGTGTTCGGCCGTCCGCCGACCGACCCGGCCGCCCGCCGCCGCCTCGGCTACCTCCCCGAGCACTTCCGCTTCCAGGAGTGGGCGACGGGCGAGGAGCTGCTCCACTTCCACGGCCGCCTGAGTGGGCTGGGCGCCGCCGAGCGGGCCGAGCGCATCCCCGAGGTGCTGGAGCGGGTCGGGCTCGCCGGGCGGGGCGGCGAGCGCGTCCGCCGCTACTCCAAGGGGATGACCCAGCGGCTCGGCCTCGCCCTCGCGATCATGCACCGGCCCGACCTCGTCCTGCTCGACGAGCCGACCTCCGCACTGGACCCGGTCGGCCGCCGCGACGTGCGGGAGCTGGTCCGGGAGCTGGCCGCCGGCGGGGTCACGGTGTTCCTCAACTCCCACCTGCTCACCGAGGTCGAGGCGGTGTGCGACCGGGTGGCCATCGTCAACCAGGGCCGGGTGATCGCGAGCGGGCCGCTCGACGACCTCGCCGGGGCCGCGACCCAGCTCCGGCTCCTGCTCGACCGCGTCGACCGGGACCTGCTCGCGCTCGTGGGCCGGTACGGTGACGTCGCACGGGTCGAGGGCACCGCCGTCACCCTCGCCGTCGAGACCCTCGACGTCGCGCCCGACCTGGCCACGGTGCTGGTCGGGTCGGGCTACCGGCTGTACGGGCTGGTCCCGGTGCAGCGGTCGCTGGAGGACGTCTTCGTGGACCTGGTCGGGGAGGTGCGGGAGCGGTGAACGTGCTGGTCGTCGCCCGCTGGACCGTGCTGGAGGCCCGGCGCCGCAAGCTGCTCCTTGCCGGCGTCGTGCTCAGCGCCGCCTTCGTCGTCCTGTTCGCGCTCGGGTTCACCCTGTTCTACCACCTCGAGGAGCGAGGCCTGGTCAACGCCCAAGCCCAGGTCACCGACCCGACCAGCATGGGCGGCATGGTCGGCGCGCGCGAGCAGCTCCTGGTCCTGTCGAGTGCCCTTGTGATCCTCGGGCTCTACGGAGTCCAGTTCCTCGCCGCGCTGCTGGGCCTGTTCCTCGGGGTCGCCTCGGTCTCGCCGGAGGTCGACTCCGGCGCGCTCCACGCCGTGCTCGCCCGCCCGCTCAGCCGCCTCGACTACCTCCTTGGCCGCTTCCTCGCCCTCGCGGGCATGCTCACGGCCTACGTCGTGGTGATGAGCGGCTCGCTGCTGCTGACCGCCCGGATCGTCGCCGGCTACGAGGCCGGAGACACCACCCGGGCGGTGGGCCTCATGATCCTCCAGGTGCTCGTCCTGCTCGCCGTGAGCCTGCTCGGCAGCATCGTCCTGCCGACGCTCGCCAACGGGGTGGTCATGCTGGCGCTGTTCGGGCTGGCGTGGCTCGGGGGGATCATCGAGTTCATCGGCACGGTCCCTCCGGGCAACGACCTGATGGTCAACCTGGGCACCGCCGTGAGCCTGCTGCTGCCGGCCGACGCGGTCTGGCGCGGGGCCTCCTACCACGTGATGCCGCCGAGCCTCCTGGTCGCCAGCTCGTTCGTGGACCAGGGCGGCGCGGGGCTGCCGTTCGCGTCCACCGCGCCGATGGCACCGACCATGCTGGCCTGGGCGCTCGCGTACCCGGCAGCCTGCATCGGCCTCGCCGTGGCCTCGTTCCGGCGCCGGGACCTGTGACCGGCCGCCAGGCACCTCGGCCTGGCGGACCGCCGGGAGCGTCGAGGCGGGAGCGCTCGTGACGACCCGGCATGGGTTGCCCGGAAGTAGGGCTCGCCGCCCAATGACCTGGCCAGCTCGAGCCCCCGCTTACCCGAGTCCCGCTTGCCCGAGTCCCGCTTGCCTCGCTGTGCCGGCGCTGGAACGACCAGGTCATCGGCCCGCAGGCCCTTACTTCACAAGGTTCACGATCTGGAACATCGGTAGGTACAGGGCAATCACCATGCCGCCGACGGCGGCGCCCATGACCGCGATCAGGATCGGCTCGATGAGGCTGGTGAGAGCGTTGACGGTCGCCTCGACCTCCTGGTCGTAGAAGTCGGCCACCTTGGCGAGCATCGTGTCGAGGGCGCCGGTCTCCTCCCCGACCGCCATCATCTGCACGACCATGGGCGGGAACACCGTGTGCTTCTCGAGCGGGGCGGCCAGGCTCTCGCCCTCCCGGACCGAGTCCTGCACGTCCTTGATGGCCTTGGCCATGACACCGTTGTTGACGGTGTCGGAGACGATCTCGAGCGCCTGCAGGATCGGCACGCCCGACCGGAACAGGGTGGCCAAGGTGCGCGAGAAGCGCGACAGCGCGGTCTTGTGGAACAGCGGGCCGAACACCGGCGCCTTGAGCTTGAACGCGTCCATCCGGTAGCGGCCGGACGGGGTGGTGAGCCAGCGCTTGAAGCCGAACGTGCCCAGCGCGATGCCGACGAGCACGAAGACGAAGAAGCGCTTGACCACGTCGGAGATGCCGACCAGCATCCTTGTGGGCAGCGGCAGGGTGCCGCCGAGCTGCGCGTACAGGTTCTTGAACATCGGCACGATGAAGATGAGCATCGCGCTCACGATGAGCAGCACCATCGCGAACACCACGACCGGGTAGGTCATGGCCGACTTGACCTTGCCGCGCAGCTCCACCTCCTTCTCGAGGGTCTCGGCGACCTTGAGGAGCACCTGGTCGAGGAAGCCGCCGACCTCCCCGGCGCGGATCATCGAGACGTAGAGCCGGTTGAACACCTTCGGGTGCTGGCCGAGGGCGACCGAGAGCGCGCTGCCCTGCTCGATCTCGTTGCGGACCTCACCGATGACCCTGGCCAGGCCCTTGTTCTGGGTCTGCTCGGCGAGGATCGACAGCGCCCGCAGCAGCGACAGGCCGGAGTTGATCATGGTGGCGAACTGGCGCGAGAACACCGCCAGCTCCTTCGGCTTCACCCGGCTGGACCCGGGGAGCCTGATCTCCATCTTCAGGCCGTTCTGCCTGGCGACCTCGATGGACACGGGCGCGTAGCCCATCTGGCGCAGGCGGGAGGCGACCGCGCCCTGGCTGTCAGCCTCGAGCGTGCCGTCGAGCATCTTGCCCTGCTGGTCGCGGACCTTGTAGACGAAGGTCGTCTGGGCCACGGCGGCCTCCTTATCCCGCCCGCCCGCAGAGGCGGTTGAAGTCCTCCACGTGGTGGCAGCGTTCGAGCCCGAGGTCGTAGCTGATGCGGTACCTGCCGACCAGGTCGGCCAGGGACTGGTCCATCGTCTGCATGCCGTGTCGGCCACCCGCCTGCATGGCCGAGTAGATCTGGTGGGTCTTGCCCTCGCGGACGAGGTTGCGGATGGCCGGGGTGGCCACCATCACCTCGACCGCGACCGCCCGCCCGGAGCCGTCGGCGGTCGGGACCAGCTGCTGGCAGACCACGCCTTGGATGGCCCCGGCGAGCTGCACCCTGACCTGCTGCTGCTGGTTGGTCGGGAACACGTCGATCACCCGGTCGACGGTCTGGGGGGCGTCCTGGGTGTGCAGGGTGGCGAACACGAGGTGGCCGGTCTCGGCCGCGGTGAGCGCGATCGAGATGGTCTCCAGGTCGCGCATCTCGCCGACCAGGATGATGTCGGGGTCCTGGCGCAGGACGTGCTTGAGCGCGGACGCGAACGACTTGGTGTCCTCGCCCACCTCGCGCTGGTTGACCAGGCAGCGCTTGTGGGTGTGGAGGAACTCGATGGGGTCCTCCACGGTCATGATGTGGTCGGTCCGCTCGCGGTTGGCCAGGTCGACCAGGGAGGCCAGGGTGGTCGACTTGCCCGACCCGGTCGGCCCGGTGACCAGCACGAACCCGCGGGGCAGGCGGGACAGGTTGGCCACCTGGGGAGGGATGCCGAGGGCTTCGAGCGGTTTGATCTCCACCGGGATGAGCCGGAACGCGGCCCCGACGGAGTCCCTCTGGAAGTACACGTTGAGCCGGAAGCGGGCCCGGCCGGGCAGGTTGTGGGCGCAGTCCAGCTCGAGGTCGCTCTCGAGCTTCTCGCGCTGGCGCTGGGTGAGGATCGAGTAGACCATCGTCCGGATCTCGCCGGGCACCAGCACCGGGTAGCGCTCGAGCTGGTCGAGACGCCCGTGGACGCGCACGGCCGGTCTGGCCCCGGCCGTCAGGTGCAGGTCGGACGCGCCCGCGTCGAGCATCGCCTCGAGCAGCTCGGTGATGGTGACCCGCACCTCGGGCTCCTCGCCCCGGCCCCGTGCCCCGGTCCCGGCCGGCCGGGCACTCCTCGGGCCAGGCGGCGGGGGGGACGCGTAGGGCGGGGCACTCCCCGGGGTCGGGGGGGATTCGTGGGGCGGGGCACTCCCCGGGGTCGGCGGCCCAGAGGACGGAGCGCTGCCCGAGCCCGGCGGTCCCTGGGGTGGACTCTGGCGCACGCCGGTGGCGGCCGGGGGCGAGCCGCCGGTCGCGGCGAGTGCCTGCTCGTCGAGCAGGCCGAGGTCGAGCAGGGCCTGGGCGAGCGGTTTGCCGGCGGCCTCGGCGTGGCGGGCTGCTCGGCGCAGGTCCTCCGCGGGGACCGGGCCGTTGGCGAGCAGATGCTCCAAGAGCGCGTCCATCGGTATGCCTACCCCTCGGGTCGCCTGGCCGGTCCGGTGGGCAGCCCGGGTCGCCGGCCGCCGTACCTCATGTCGGCCGCTGGCCGGAGGGCCTTGAACGAGACCGCCCGGAGAATCGCGGCCGTTTCGTCATCGCCTGGTCTCCTGACGCGACGCGGCCCCGGCATGCTGGCGGCGAGGACGGCGAGGACGGCTCGAGCTCAGGACCGCGAGGTCGAGCTACCGTAGCTGTCACCAATCAGGCGAGTGACTATGCAAGCCCCATTCGCTGCCTGATCAGGACGAGCAGTTCGATCCAGGCTTCTACGTGCCGACGGTTGAGGGTCTGCGGTGAGCTTCACGAGAGTTCCAGGTGGATGTCGGTGTCGTCGACGCCACCTTCCTCGAGCGGCTCGATGACCCCGTTGGTGAGCTGACTACGCAGAAAGCCCTCGTCCCTTGCGAGCACGCGGACCGTGAGCTCGATGTCCATCGTGCTCGAGTGTTCGCGGAGCCACGAGAGCGCTCGGGTGAGGCCGTACAGCGCGCGTCCCTCCAGCCGTACCCGCAACGCAAGAGTTGTGATCCGGTCGGTCGGACCGACCGGGCGAGGTGGCGGCGCTGGCGGCGTGAACAGGTCGCCGCCCGGCTGAGAGCCGTCGCCATCCGGTTCTGGCGGCCCGGCGTCGCCGGCGACGGGTGGGGGTGCGACCAGGGACTCGGCGAGTTCGGCGGTGAGGATCGCGGCGTCGCCGCTCAGATCGATTTCCCCCACCGGCAGCAGCTCCCGGAAGCGCACGAGCTTCGGGTCACGTACCTTGGCGGTACCGTACACGACCTCGAGTCCGGTGGCATACGCAAACCGGCCGTCCCCGACACCCCGGAAGATGGCATCGGCGATCGCCGCGGTGCTCCACAGCTTGGTGAACTCGAAGTAGCTGAAGAACCAGTCCACCAGGTCGGCGCAGCGGACCACCGGGCGGTCCGGGCCCAGCCCGGCCAGCGCGACCAGCTTGTCGACGGTAAGGTGGTCGAACACTCGGTGCTCGAGCGCGGCGCGGACCCGCTGGTCGAGGGAGCGGCCGGCGGCAAGCAGGGAGCGGAGGTCGACCTCGTCGAGCCGGTACGGTCCTGACCCGCTCGACGCCCGCACCGGCACGACGGCGCGGCCGTAGGCCCGGGCGAGCGTGGCGCCGAGGTCGCGCTCGGCGCCCTCGAGCTTCTCCTTCAGCTCGGCGACCTGCTCCGGGCTGAAACCGAGCTGCGCCCGACGCTTGAGCAGGGACTCAGCCGCGAGCAGCAGGCGCGCGGACGCCCGGGCGCGGTCGAACTGGGCGCCATCGGGCAGGACGAAGCCGACCGCGTTGCGGTAGTCACGGCTCCGGCCGGGGGTGCCTTCCACGAAGCGGGTAAGTGGCTGCTCGCCTTGGCTCCAGTCCGGGTGCAGGTAGGCGAGCGTGAACGCGGGCACCTTGTCGCGCACCTTCTCGGGACTGTCCGGCCATACGAGCGCATTCCGGGCGTCGCCCAACTCCTCCTCGAGTGCGGCGCGGACCCGCTCGAGGACCTCCAGGGCCAGAAACTTGTTGGCCTCGTCGCGCACGAGCTTGGTCAGGTTCGGGACCGGCTCGAAGCGGTACCGCCGGCCGGTGTAGTGGAGGAACAGCTCCTCCTCGCGCAGGTCGTGCAGGGCCGCAACGACGACGTTGCGGTCCAGCCCGGGTACGAGCGTCGCCGTGACGAGGTCGCTCTCGAGCACGCCCTTCTCCTCGCCCTCGCGCGTGCCGAAGCTGTAGAGCATGATCGCGGTGGCCATGCGCGTGCCAACTCGGAGCTGCGCCAGCGCCGGGGCGTCCGCGCCGATGCGCCTGTCGACCACGGCAGCGCCGGAGCCGTCGGCGACGACGTCGCCGTCGAGGACGGCGGTGTAGCGCTCGCGCTCGCCGACCTGGCTGAAGAACGCCCCCCGGGCCGGCTCGTAGCTGAGGTCCACCTCACCGGGGCCGATGAGCGCGCTGTCGCTCCCTCGCTGCCACAGACCGTGGATGACGCTCGCCAGGAACTGGAGAGCGCCCCGGGTCCGCTGGTAGCTCGGGAGCGTGCCCCAGCGGTGGTACATCAGGTCGAGCAGCGCCGGGTGGAACGGGTACGAGGCGAGGATGCGCTCCTCGAGCCTCCGAGCCTCGACCGCTGCCTCCCGCCTGCCCTCGTCGGTCTCGGCCTGCGCCTGGAGTTGGCGCTCGATCAGGTCGGCATAGGCCGTGGCGACCTCACGGCGCACGGCCGGGTCGCCCGGGTCGGCGAACAGGCGCCGCTGCACCACCCGCATGACCTCGTCGCCGGAGACCGGCTCCCTCTTGGCGTCGATCCGGCTGACCAGGTGGTCGAGCTGGCTGAGCAGGCCCTCCGCCCCGACCGCCTCGCCGACGCTGGCCTGCAAGCTGTAGACCATGGCGGTGCACGGCCGGGTGTTGACCACCTCGGTCAGCGCCTGGACGAACAGCATCGCCTGCCGCCCCAGCGTGGAGTCCCCACGGACGACCGCCATGGCCTTCTCGACATAGACCAGCACCTCGTCGAGCAGCAGCAGCACCGGCCCCTCGCCGAGCACGCGATGCAGCAGGTCCCCGCCAGGCGCCACGCCCGTCCGGTCGTGCTCGGCGACCAGGTCGTAGCTGCCGAGCTGGGCAGCCAGCTCCCCCCAGAGGGTATGCGTCTCCTGCCCGTCGTCCGACCGGAACGGGTCCAGAGGATCCAGCTCCTCGCCGGAGAGGACGGCGACCCGCACGCGACCAGGATCGGCCAGGCCCGCCAGCTCGGCGATCCCCGCCGCCGCGTCCCGGTCGCGAGCCAGGTGCAGCAGCGCGACCAGCGTGTGGGTCTTGCCCCCGCCGAACGGGGTGCGGAGCTGCAGCACCTGGTCGCCCGGACCGCCCGCGAGCACCTCGAGCACGTCGGTCAGCAGCTCGCGCAGCTTCTCGGTGAAGTAGGTCGCGGCGAAGAACCGGTCCGGCCGGCCGTACACGTCCGGCACGCCTGGCCTGCGCCGGAACACCCGCGCGAGGTTGACGGCGTAGGTCCCCATGTCCAGCGCGCCGCCGGCCACGTCCTGGTTGGGCTGCGCGACGTCGGTCCAGGGAACCAGGCGGTAGGCGGTGCTCGGCATCGGTGCAGCCTCCAGGGTCACGACGGATGCGGGCAAGCCTACCCGGGAACTCGGACGACCTGGAAGGATGGCACTTGGCGCGCAAGCGAAGCGGCAGACGCGATACTCGCTTGGTTGGGTTGCTGGGTGAGGCTAGCGGAACAGGTTGTCGTCGATCAGCCGGCGCCAGGACACCAGCAGGCGCTCTGCGGCGGCCGCCTCGGGCGCCTTGCCGTTGTCGAGCTTGGAGCGGAGCGCCTTGCCAGCGAGCGCCTGGATCACGGTGCGCAGCAGGTCCACGTCTGGCCGGGTACCAGCCAGGTAGTCCTTGAGCTCCCCGGAGTGGTACTCGGCCCGCCAGAGGATGCCGTGGGCGACGTCGATCAGCGGCGGGCGACCCGGTCCAAGCTCGTCCGGGACGCCGAGGTGCGCGTCGGAGCCGCGCTCCTCGAAGTCGCGCAGGGCGACGGTGGATCCCTTCTTGGCAACCAGCGGGTTGCGGCCCGCGGTCAGGCCGCGCGGCTCGTCCAGCTCCACCCCGGTCATGTAGGCGAGGTTATTGGCCTCGGCGAATGGCACCGATCCATAGCCGTAGCTGAACTGGCCCGCGATGTAGAAGCGGGTGGCGGGGTCGGCGCCCGCGAGCCCGCCGAAGATGGCATCGAGCACGCGGTTCTGCACCAGCACCAGGAACCGCTCCGCGTCGAGCGGCTCGCCGTTCTCCCGCTCCACTCGCTCGTAGCGCGTGAACGGCCGCAGCCCCGCCCCGACCGTCGCGATGACGAGGTCTGACCCGGAGATCCCCGCTTCGGTAAGGCGATCCAGCC
Organism: Actinomycetes bacterium; assembly: GCA_036000965.1. Taxonomy (NCBI): domain Bacteria; kingdom Bacillati; phylum Actinomycetota; class Actinomycetes; species Actinomycetes bacterium. Next base: position 38,998 of record DASYUT010000108.1, on the reverse strand, counting down.
GCTCGCGGATAACCTCGTCCAGCTCCGCCAGGACCTCTGCCTCGACGCCGGGGGCGACGCCGGGGGCCCGCTTCCGGGCGACCAGGAAGATGGAGGAGGCAAGGCTTGCAGTCCCCTGCCCGATCGACCGTGCGGGCATCTCGGTGTCCAGCGGCCACGCCTCGGTGATCTCAAACCCAGCCTGCCGCAGCGCATCCACCAGCGTCGACCAGCCGAGCGTCGTCTTGTGGGCGTAGATGCAGACCAGCGGCGCGCCCGGCTTGAGCACGCGGTGGGCCTCTGCGAACGACCGCGCCATCATTTGCTCGTAGAACCTGCGGGCTTCCCCCCGATCGCCGTGGTGGCGGTAGGGCGCGACCACTGCCTCGTTCCGCTTTGGCGCCAGCTCGCCGCCGAGATCGTCGGGATAGAGGAATCCGACCGAGCGCTTGAGCCAGACGTAGAAGAAGTCCGAGAGGTCAGCGTAGCTGATGTTGTCGTAATAGGGCGGGTCGGTGATGACAGCGTCCTGGGATGCTTCCGGAAGCGGCAGTGAGGTGGCAGAAGAACGGATCACCACACTCCGACGCGGAACGTTGGCCAACCCCTGCATGATCTCGGCAGTGATGTCTACGTTGCTGCTCGCATCGCCCGCAGCCCCACCAAACGGTGCAGGTTCGACGAAGTCCCACACCATGGGCAAGGCTTGGCGTGCGAACGTATTCATCGCAGTCTCGTTTCCCACGTCCCACCGACACAGCGTGCCGCCCCGGTCGGCAAGACGATCCAACGTCAGGCCAAGGCAACACGCCACCGCATCCGCGCGCTCCGCGTCCACCCCCGACGCGACCATCTCCTCGTGCGTCTGGCGGACTCCTGCGGCGAGCGTGCTGAGGGTAAGAAGCTGGCGCGAGGTGAATAGGTCACGGAAGCGAGTTAAGCCATACTGTGGCACCCAAAAGTTCTTCGTATCCTTCGCCGGCAGTAGCTCGTCCAGCGGCATGACATCGAGCGCCTTGAGCCGGCGGTCGCACTCGGCGTCGTCGGGGAGGGGGTAGGACCCGGCGGGCAGGTAATCCCGGCCGCGGCCAGACGGCTTGAGGACCGCCGCAGCTAGAGGGACGACGTCCATGCGGCCGGCCACGCCCTCGGCCTTGACGTGGTCGGCATCGACCGTGGCGCCGCAGATCGGGCAGGTGGCCTGGCCGCGGCTGGACCCGGCGGCGGGGTTGAAGCCGAGGCCCGACTCCGACGCCGCCTCGGCCAATTCGTAGCGCACCGACAGGCTGGCCCGGTCGATGACCGTGCGCAGGGCGACGGCACGCCCGCGCTTGCGGGCGAGCCAGGTTTGGCGCACCAGGGGCACACGGTGCTCGGCAAGAGCGGGGTTGGGGCAGCGCACCGTGCGTGTCCACAGGTAGGCGAGCGGACGGCGGGCACCCCCGTCGGCGCCGTTGTCGAGCCGCTGCTGCCCGCTCCCCGGACCGACCGGCGGATAGAGGTCGGCGAGCTGCTCCCAGGCGCGTGCGACCCAGACGCGGCCCCAGCGGCGGACGTCGTCGGCGAGGCCGGGGAAGCGCTGGGGGAACTCGAGCATGCAGCGCTCGATCAGGTGCGCGACCGGGTTCAGCTCGACCGCGGTGGCCTCGCAGCCCAGGCGGGCGGCTTCCAGCGGTATCGCGCCACCCCCTGCGAACATGTCGAGCACCTTCGGGGGGACGCCGCCGTTGGCGGCGAGCACCTCTTGCCGGGCCTGGTCGATGGTGCGCTCAGGGCCACCCCAGCGGCACAGGGCGGTGAAGAACGCCGCCTCCTCGGCCGGGGTGCGACCCCGCCCCTCGGCAGGCACGAGCGCGGCGTACACGGCGGCCCGCGCGGCGGCCAGCGGGCGCCGGGCCCACCACAGGTGGAGCTTCCGGGGGTGGTGGGCGGCGTGTCCGATCTTCTCCCGCTGGGCGACCTGGTTGATCGCCTCGATCGGGAGCACGTCCTCGATCAGCCGGCGGCCGTTCAGCGGCACAGCTCCTCCTCGATCTCGTCGATGGCAAAGCTCGCCCAGCATGTGCGCTGCAGCTCGTGCCCGCGGTGGCGCCAGGCGGCGTTGACCACCTTGACCCCGCGCTCCTGCACGCGCTCGACCGCCGGGACGAAGTCGGCGTCGCTGGTGACGAGGATCGCCACGTCGTACGCGTCCTCCCAGGCCAGGGAGAGGAGGTCGGTGACGATGGCACTGTCCACACCTTTCTCAGGTCGGCGGACGTAGGGCTCGCCGCAGTTCGGGCAGGCGCCGGTGGCGACCTTGCAGAGCCGGCAGTGGATCGAGTCGCGGCGGGCGCGGCGGTCATACACCCTGACCGTGTAGCTGGGGAAGCGACTGATGGTTGCTGTCAGCCACCGACGCAGGTTGGCGTCGGCGTCCGGGTCCACCGATGCGTAGAGGGTCGTCCGCTCAAGGGTGAGATTCGCGTCGGCACCCACCGTCTCGAAGAGTTCACCGGTGTGTCGTACGAGCGCGCGGGGCAACTCTCGCCAGTCGCAACCCTTGCCGATGGTCCGGTTCCAGGCAAGCTGGAAGTTCCAGTAGTCGATGAAGACCCGGACCCGGTTCACGCGCACCCCCCTCCCTCGACCCGCCAGGCGGCAAAAGATACGGGGAGCCGCCAGCGGGCTCCCCGGGGGTCGAATACGCAGCGAAGCTGACTCCGCTGCGGGAGGTTGATACGGCAATGGTAGCGACCCTGGCGTCCCTGTCAAGCCCGCCTCGATCTGGTGGGGCAGCCCGCGGATGCCGCTGAGGGAGACCGCGAAGCAGGGGTCGTGGGCGAACGCGAGCCGGATGCGATGGCTCTCGACCCAGCGGAAGAGATCCTGAGCTGCGACCACGGAGATCGCGACGGGGGCTTGGTCGAGCGCCTCGGCGAGCTCGGTGCCGGTGAGCGTGGTCTCGTCCGGCACGCCGGCCACGGTGCGCACTCGCAAGAGGTACAGGTCCTCACCGATCAGCTCGGCGACCTCGATGCGCACCGGAGCAGGGAAGTGCCCACGCAGTTCGACCTGACGATTGCGGGCCTGCCCACAGAGGTCGGCCATCACGTGCCCGCACGTGGACGGCGCTCCATGACAGGCTCACACCTCCGGGTTCGTGGCCGCTTGAGCGAGCGTGGAACCTACCATCGCGATTAGGGCGAGCCTAGCGAAGGGCCAGCCTGTGGATGGTCATTCGCTCCTCCCCCGCTCGAACTACCTGCACCAAGAGCGTCTACCTGCTCGTCGTTCAATTGGATGTCGATCAGGCACCGCCCAGGCTCTACCCGGAGGGCCTACCGCAGGGCGAGGCCGACCGCGGCGGCCATGGCCGCGAGGTCGGCGCGGGCGCCGGTGTGGCGGGTCATCGCCTCGGCGGCCTGGGCGCAGAGCATGCCGAGCCCGTCCACGGCGGCGCGGGCCCCGGCGGCCCGGGCCGCGGCGACCAGGCCCTGGGCGTGCAGCCCGTAGTTCAGGTCGAGCAGGCGGACGCCTGGGACGAGCTTGTCCTGGCCGGGCACGGGCTCGCCCCGGGCGGTCAGGGTGGTCGCCTGGACGACCACCCTTGCCCGGCCGACCAGGTCCGCGGCCGCGTCCCAGCCGAGCCTGGCCGCGCCGGGGCCGGCCAGGCGGGCGACGAGCGTCACCCGGGCCGGGTCGCGCCCGACCACGGTGAGCGGGCTGGTCGGCAGGGCGCGGCCGGCACGAGCCTCGGCCAGGCGGGCCCACGCGAGCGCGACGGCCAGCGCGGCCCCGCCGGTGCCGAGCAGCACGGCCGGACCGCCGCCGTCCCAGCCACCACCGGGTGGCACGGCCGGGTCGGCACTGTCCCAGCCGCCGCTGTCCCAGCCGGCACTGTCCCAGCCGGCACTGTCCCAGCCGGCACCGTCCCAGCCACCGCCGGGTGGCACGGCCGGGTCGCCGCCGCGCGCCAGTCCGAGCTGGCGGTCGAGGGCCCAGAGCACGCCGGCCACGTCGGTGTTGCCGCCGACCAGGCCGCCGTACGCCGGCCACACCGTGTTCACCGCGGCGAGCGCGTCGGCGGGGGGCTCCAGCCGGTCGACCAGGGCCGCCGCCGCCTCCTTGTGGGGGGTGGTGAGGTTGACCCCGGCCAGCTCCCCCGAGCGGACCAGCCCGAGCCCCGCGGGCAGCTCCTCGGGCCGGGTCGGGCGGGCCTCGTAGCGCCAGCCGTGGAGACCGGCGGCCTGGTAGGCGGCCTGGTGGAGCCGGGGGGAGAGGGTGTGCGCGAGCGGCCAGCCGAGCACAGCGGCAACGGGCATGCTCACGCCACCCCGTCGGCCTTGGCCTGCTCCTTGAGCTTGAGGAACTGCTGGTAGTCGGCCGTGAAGGCGCTGCGGCCGTCGGCCGCCACGACTACGTAGTAGAGCCAGTTGGCGTTGGACGGCTGCAGCGCGGCCTGGATGGACTCCTCGCCGGGCGAGGCGATCGGGGTCGGGGGCAGGCCGACGTTGCGGTAGGTGTTGTACGGCGAGCCGATCTTGAGGTCCTCGAGGCTGAGCCGGGTCTTGACCTTGCCCCGCAGTCGCCAGGCGTACTGGATGGTCGCGTCGACCTGGAGCGGCATGTCGCGCCGGAGCCGGTTGTAGATGACGGCGGCCACCTTGGGCCGGTCGCCGGGCAGCTTCGCCTCCCGCTCGATCATGCTGGCCACGATGAGGATCTCGTAGGGAGTCAGCTTCACGCCGCCCGGGCGCGCGCTCAGGTCGTAGTTGGCGAGCACGGCCTGGAGCTGGTCGAGCATGGCCTGGACGACCGTTGCCGGGGTGTCGTCCTTCTTGATCTCGTAGGTCTGGGGGAACAGCAGGCCTTCGAGCGGCTTGCCCTTGGGCCGGTGGGGCGCGATCAGCTTCTGGCCGCGCATGGCGGCGAGGACCTCGGCCCGCTTGAAGCGGCCCACCGTCACCAGCTTCTCGACAATCTGGTTCTGGGTGAAACCCTCCGGGATGGTCAGCGCGATGCCCCCCGGCCCTTTGGCCATGATGTCGAGCACCTGGTCGACCGGCATCCCGGTGGCGAGCGAGTAGCTGCCGGGCCGGAGCGCGCTGTCCAGGCCGCGGTCGGCGGCCACCCGGCGGAAGCGCCCGGCACTGTCCACCACCCCGAGCCGCTCGAGCTCGGTGGCGATCTCCCGGGTGCCCTGGCCGGCGAGCACGGTCAGCGTGACCGGCTTGCCGGCCGCCACCTTCGGCCCGTCCCGGCCCCTGGTGAGCGTGAACGCCCCGTACAGCACGCCGCTGACCAGCACCAGGAAGGCAAGGACGACGACCAGGCCGCGGCTGCGGCGGCGCCTCCGCACCCGCCGTTCCACCCTCGTGGTCACCCGCGACCTCCTAGCTGCCGACCGGGCGCATCCTCCCCCGACCGCGCCCTGTCGAGCCAAGTCTGCAGGAAGAGGCTGGCGGCGACCTGGTCGACCACGGCCCGCCGGCCCTGGCGGCGGACGCCCCCCGAGATCAGCGCCCGCTCCGCCGCGGCGGTCGAGAGCCGCTCGTCGACCAGGTCGAAGACCAGGCCGGGCAGGAGCGGCCGGAGCTCGCCGACGTAGGCGCGCACCGCGGCGGCGGCCGGGCCCTCCCGGCCGGCCAGGGTGAGCGGGAGCCCGACCACCACCGTGGCCGCCTCCTGCTCGGCCGCGAGCCGGCCGAGGGCGCTCGCGTCCTCGGCCGGGCCGCGCCGCTGCAGCGTGGCCAGGGGCGAGGCGACCGTGCCGCTCGGGTCGGACACGGCGACGCCGAGCCGGCGGCTGCCGACGTCCAGGCCGAGGACGCGACCGGTCATCCGGGCCAGTGGCGACCCTGGCGGAGGGGAGTCACTGGAGCGCCTGCCCAGAGCCCCCGGCGTGGAGCGGCTCGATGCGCCGGCGCGCCTCGGCCCCGGCCACAGCCAGCGCCTCGGCCAGCCGCGACGGGTCCCGGCCGCCGGCGCTGGCCAGGTCGCCCTTGCCGCCCGCGCCCCCGCCGACCGCGCGCGCGGCCGGCGTCAGCACGTCGCGGGCGGCCAGGCCGCGGTCGGCCAGGTCCCTGGTGACCACGGCCACCAGCGCCGCCTTGCCGCTGGTGGTCGCGCCGAGGACCACCGCGCCCGGCCGGCCGGCGAGCCGGTCGCGCACGGCCGTGGCCATCCGGCGCAGCTCGTCGGCGTTGGCCTCCCCCACCTGCTCCACGACGTAGAAGGGGCCGGCACCGCCGCCCGCCCGGCCGGCCAGCTCGGCCGCCCGGGCCTCCAGGCCGGCCGCCTTCACCCGCTCGAGCTCCCGCTGGGCCTCGGCGAGCTGCTCGAGCTTGCGCCGGAGCTGCTCGGGCGCGTCCTCGGGCCGGCCCGCGCGCAGCAGCGCGGTCACCTCGGCGAGCAGGCGCCGCTCGAGGTCGGCGTAGCGGAGCGCGTCGAAGCCGGTGAGCGCCTCGACCCGGCGCAGGTTCGACCCGATGGACGACTCCCCCAGGATGCGGACGGGTCCGACCTGGCTGCCGTGGCCGACGTGGGTGCCGCCGCACAGCTCGCGGGAGAAGTCGCCGATGTCCACGATCCGCACGACCTCACCGTACTTCTCCCCGAACATGGCGATCGCCCCGGCCGCGACCGCCTCGGGCTGGGTCGCGTGCCAGACCCGGACCTCCGGGTCCTCGATCAGGTGGCGGTTCACCAACGACTCGACCTCGGCCAGCTCGTCGGGGGCCACAGCCGAGAAGTGGGCGAAGTCGAAGCGCAGGCGCCCGGCGTCGACCAGCGACCCCTGCTGCCTGGCGTGCTCGCCCAGCACCCGGCGCAGGGCCGCGTGCAGCACGTGGGTGGCCGAGTGGCTGCGCGCCACGGCCTCCCGCCGGGGCACGTCGACCTCGGCCAGGACCTCCTCGCCGGGACGCACCTTGCCGCTGGCCACCCGGGCGCTGTGGACGTGGAAGCCCTGCAGCCCGGGCCGGGTGTCGGTGACCTCGAGCACGGCCCCGTCGACGGTGCGGACGGTGCCGGTGTCCCCCACCTGGCCGCCGCCCTCGGCATAGAACGGCGAGCGGTCCAGGACCAGCTCGACCTGGTCGCCCTTTGCCGCGGCAGTCAGCTCCTCGCCGTCGTGCAGCAGCCCGAGGATGCGCGCCTCGGCGTCGGTGCGCTCGTAGCCGACGAAGGTGGTCGGCCCGAAGCGCGCGGCCAGGTCCCGGTACGCCTCGACCTTGCGCTGGGCGCCCGCGAGCTGCTTGCGGGCCTCCTTGGCCCGGCGCCGCTGGTCCTCCATGAGCACGGCGAAGCTGTCCCGGTCGACTGAGAGCCCGGCCTCCTCGGCCGCCTCCAGGGTGAGCTCCAGCGGGAACCCGTAGGTGTCGTGGAGCCGGAACGCGGTCTCGCCGTCCAGGACCGTGCCGCCCCGCTCCCTGGCGGTGGCGATGGCCGAGTCGAGCAGGGTCGAGCCCTGGCGCAGGGTGCGCGAGAACGACTCCTCCTCGCTTGCCACCACCTGGGTGATGAGCGAGCGCTGCTCGACCAGCTCCGGCCAGGCCTCGCCCAGGGTGTCGACCACCTGCGCGGTCACCGCGGGCAGGGCGAGGTCGTCCACGCCCAGCAGGCGGGCGTGGCGCACCGCCCGTCGCAGCAGCCGGCGCAGCACGTAGCCGCGGCCCTCGTTGGAGGGCAGGACCCCGTCGGCGATCAGGAAGCTGGCGGTGCGGGAGTGCTCGGTGACGACCCGGATCGACACGTCGGTGCGGTGGTCGCGGCCGTACGGCCGCTTGGCGACGTCCTGGACCACGTGCAGGATGGGGGTGTAGACGTCGGTCTCGAACAGGTTGGGGACCCCCTGCAGGACCATCGCCGTCCGCTCGAGGCCCAGGCCCGTGTCGATGTTCTTCTTGGGCAGCTCGCCGACGATGTTGTAGTCGTCATCGCGGATGTTCTGCATGAACACGAGGTTCCAGATCTCGAGGTAGCGCTCCGGGTCGACCGCAGGGCCGCCCTCCGTGCCATAGGCGGGGCCGCGGTCGTAGTGGATCTCCGAGCACGGGCCGCACGGGCCGGCCACGCCCATCGACCAGAAGTTGTCCTCCTTGCCGAGCCGCTGGATGCGCTCGAGCGGGATGCCGACCTCCTGCCAGTAGCCGACGGCCTTGTCGTCGTCGAGGTAGACGGTGGCCCAGAGGCGGTCGGGCTCGAGGCCGAAGCGCTCGGTGACCAGCTCGTGGGCGTAGGCGATGGCCTCGGCCTTGAAGTAGTCGCCGAACGAGAAGTTGCCGAGCATCTCGAAGAACGTCAGGTGCCTGCTGGTGAGGCCGACGTTCTCGATGTCGCCGGTGCGGGCGCACTTCTGCACGCTGGTGGCCCGGGTGAACTCGGGCAGCACCTCGCCCAGGAAGTAGGGCTTGAACTGGTTCATCCCCGCGTTGGTCAGCAGCAGGGTGGGGTCGTTCGGGATGAGCGAGCTGGAGGGCACCAGCCGGTGCCCGCGCTCGACGAAGTAGTCGGTGAACCGGCGTCTGATCTCCATCGAGTTCATGAGCTTGGACCTCGTTCGCTAGACGGAAGCCTTGGACTCCCCGCCGAACCAGGCCGAGGCGTCAGGTCGCCTCGTTCCCCGGTCCGGCGTGCTGAGCTCGCAGCTCCGCCTCGCGGTCAGCCATGGCCGAGCGGCCCTCCTCGAGCGCCTCGGCCAGCCTGACCCGCCACTCGCCGGCCGCCTCCAGCGTGCGCCGCCCGAGGGACGAGGGCGCGAGCCGCTCGGCCGTCCTGGATGCCCAGCGTACCGCCCCGACGCCAAGCGCCGCACCGGCGCCGACGCCGAGCGTCGCCCAGAACAGTCGCTTCACCGGGGCACCCCCGCGGGGCTCCCCGAACCCCTCCGGCACGTCACCGGGGCACCCCCGCGGGGCTGCCCGAACCCCTCCGGCGCTTCACCAGGGCATCCTCTGGGGTTCCCAGGCCCTTCCGGCGCCTCACCGGGGCACCCCCCTGGGGCTGCCCGAACCCGCCGGCACGTCATCGCCGGAACCGCCTGCGCCGCCGCTTGGTGGGCTGCCCCTCCTCGGTCGCCTTGCCCACCGCCTTGCGCAGCCCGTAGGCGAACGCGCTCAGCTTGACCAGGGGGCTGGAGATCGTGGAGGAGACGACGTTGACCATGCCGCCGACCGACGCCGCCACCGTCTCGGCGGTGGACAGGATGCCGTCGACCCGGGCGAGCTCCTGGTTGACCAGGCCGACGGTGGTGTTGACCTCGCCGAGCAGCGGCACGGTCTGCCTGGTCACCCCGTCGATCAGGTCCTTGGTGGAGTCGATGACCCGGAACACGTTCCAGAGCACCGCGCACAGGAAGATCACGGCCACGCCGACCAGCACGGCAACGGCGAACCAGGCGTAGTCGAGCATGCTCACGGGGTCGGCTCCTCGGGGTCGGGCGGGTCCGGTCGGGCGCGCCTCACCTCCCGGCGGACCGGCGGCTCGGGCGGCGTGCGACCGCCCGCCCGGTGCTTCCCGGAATCGCTGGGCGGTACGGCAGCGCGCAGTCTACCTCGTCGCTGCCAGGCGTCGGCCAACTGCGGCTCCCGCCCCTGGTCCGACGGGGTGTAGTAGCCGCCCCGGAGTCCCTCGGGCAGGTAACGCTGCTCCACCCAGTGGCCCGGCCGGTCGTGGGGGTAGACGTAGCCGGCGCCGATGCCGAAGGCCTTCTCGCCCGGGTGGCTGGCGGACTGCAGGTGGCCGGGGACCCGCCCGGGCCGGCCCGACTCGAGCTCGGCCTGGGCGGCCGCCAGGGCGAGGTAGGCGCTGTTGGACTTGGGCGCGAGGGCGAGGTAGACCACCGCCTCTGCCAGGTTGAGGCGGGCCTCGGGGAGCCCGATGAGCTCGAGCGCCTGGAAGGCGGCCACCGCCACCCCCAGCGCGGCCGGGTCGGCCAGGCCGACGTCCTCGCTGGCCGAGATGACCAGGCGGCGGGCGATGAACCGGGGGTCCTCGCCTGCGGCCAGCATACGGGCCAGGTAGTGCAGGGCGGCGTCGGGGTCGGAGCCGCGGATGCTCTTGATGAAGGCGCTGGCGACGTCGTAGTGCTGGTCGCCGGCGCGGTCGTAGACCACCCGGGGGCGCTGCAGGGCGTCCTCGATGTCGGCCAGGGCGATGCGCCGGTCGCCTCGCGAGGCGACCACCAGGGCGGCCGCCTCCAGCGCGTTCAGCCCGTGGCGGGCGTCGCCGTCGGCCCGGTCGACCAGGTGGGCGAGGGCGTCGTCGTCCAGGGCGAGGCCGCTGCCGCCCAGGCCGCGCTCGGGGTCGGCCAGGGCGCGGCGCAGGATCGTCTCGAGGTCCCGGGCGTCCAGGGGCTCGAGCCGGAACAGCAGCGAGCGGCTCATCAGCGGGGCGTTGACGGTGAAGAACGGGTTCTCGGTGGTCGCCCCGACCAGGACCACGGTGCGGTCCTCGACCCCGGGCAGGAGCGCGTCCTGCTGGGCCTTGTTGAAGCGGTGGATCTCGTCGATGAACAGGATGGTGCGCCGCCCGAGGGCGCCGAGCCGCTCCCGGGCCGCGGCGAGCACGGCCCGCACGTCCTTGACCCCGGCGCTGGTGGCCGACAGCTCCTCGAACTTCGAGCGGGTGGCGCCGGCGATGATGTGGGCGAGCGAGGTCTTGCCGGTACCGGCCGGCCCCCAGAGCACCACCGAGCGGAGCTCGTCGGCCTCGACCAGCGAGCGGAGCGCGCTGCCTGGGCCGAGCACGTGCCGCTGGCCGACGAACTCGTCCAGGGTGCGCGGGCGCATGCGGGCGGCGAGCGGAGCGCTGCCGCGCGCCTCCTCGTCCGCCCGGGCACTGAACAGATCCATGACCGGCCCATCCTACGTCCGCCGGGGTCGGGTGCATCGGGGAGAATGGGGTACCGCAACGGGGCCGGCCTGGCCTTGGCCCGCGACGAAGCGATCGGTGGTGCATGTGGAACCTGCTGACCAGCCGGCGGTCGAGGAGCCGACCGCGACGATCTACGACACCCAGCCCGACCCCGAGGCCAAGGTCGACGTCAGGCGGCTCCCCCAGCTCGTCCGGCACGGGCTGCGGATCCTGTCGGCCGACCGCATCTACGTGCTCGGCGACGGCCGCGTCCTGGAGACGGTCACGCACGAGGAGCTGCTACGGCGCGGGCAGACCTACGCCGAGCTGTTCACGCTGCATGCCGCCGCCTACCTGGAGGCGGCCCAGCCCGAGGACCGGTGACCAGCCCGAGGACCGGTGACCCCAGGGGCGACCGCTCCCCGGTGGACGTGGCGCGGCAGCGCTCCACGGTGCCGTCCCTGGTCGACGTTTGCACCTGCTCTCACGAAGAAAACAGGGTGGGGACCGCCCCGGCCGTTTCCGGTACCCCGGGTAGGGGTGCCTGCCGCGACCGTGAGCACGGTCCCCGACGTCGAAGTGTTGGCGCAAACGAAATGCCAGGTCACGTACACCGTCGGGCGCTGCCGCGAGCGGTATTCAATCACCGTCAGCCGGTCTGGGCAAGCCGAGGCTAGTCAGTTCACCCTAGCTTTCCCTAGTACTCGCGGATGCGCCAAACGTCCCACCCACCCGGGTGTGCGCTCACGGCTTCGCCAGATGCTTCAGCAGGACCTCAGCCAGCTGCTCGTCCGCCACCTCGCTGGGTGCGCCGGTCAGCGGGTCGGAGCCGGACTGGGTCTTGGGGAAGGCGATCACCTCGCGGATCGAGTCGGCCCCGAGGGCCACGCTCACCACCCGGTCAAGGCCGAAAGCGATCCCGCCGTGGGGCGGGGCGCCGAACGACAGCCCCCGCAGCAGGAAGCCGAACTTCCGCTCGGCCTCGTCCGGGTCGATGCCGAGCAGCTCGAACACCTTGCGCTGCACCTCGGCCCGGTGGATACGGATGCTCCCGCCGCCCAGCTCGACGCCGTTGAGGACCAGGTCGTAGGCGCGGGCGGTGGCCTCGGCCGGGGTGTCGGGGAAGGTCTCCTCCCACTTCTGCGCGGGCGAGGTGAACGGGTGGTGGGTCGCGTCCCAGCGCCCTGCCTGCTCGTCCCACTCGAACATCGGGAAGTCGGTGACCCACAGGAACGCCCACTGGCCCTCGGGCACCAGCCCGCGCTCGGCCGCCAGCCGGGTCCGCAGCTCGCCGAGGACCGTCTGGGCCAGCAGGGTCCGGTCGGCGACGATGAGCACCAGGTCCCCGGGGCTCGCGCCGGTCGCCCGGCGCAGCCCGGCCCGCTCGGGCTCGGAGAAGAACTTGTCCAGCGGCGACCGCAGCCCGTCCTGCTCGACCGCCACCCAGGCCAGGCCCTTGGCGCCCCGGCCCCTGGCCCAGCCCGACAGGGCGTCGACCTGCTTGCGGGTCAGGTCCGCGCCGCCGGGCACGACGATCCCGAGCACCGAGCCGCCCGCCTCGAGCGCCCCGGCCAGCACGCCGACCCCGGAGCCGGCGAACACCTCGCCGAGGTCGACCAGCTCCATGCCGTAGCGTAGGTCCGGCTTGTCGGAGCCGAACCGGCGCATGGCCTCGGCGTAGGGCATGCGCGGGAACGGTGTCGGCACCTCGACGCCCAGGACCTCGCGCCACACCGCGGCCATCAGCTCCTCGCTCAGCCCATAGACGTCCTCCTCGTCCATGAAGGACAACTCGATGTCGAGCTGGGTGAACTCGGGCTGCCGCTCGGCCCGCAGCGCCTCGTCCCGGAAGCAGCGCACGATCTGGTAGTAGCGCTCGACGCCGGCCACCATCAGCAGCTGCTTGAACAGCTGCGGTGACTGGGGCAGAGCGTAGAACTGGCCCGGCTGCAGGTGGGTGGGGACCAGGAAGTCGCGCGCCCCCTCCGGCGTGGAGCGGGTCAGATAAGGGGTCTCCACCTCCAGGAAGCCGCGCTCCTCGAGGACCCGGCGCAGCACCGAGTTGGTCCTGGCCCGGGCCGCGAGCGCCCGCCGCCCGGCCGGGCGGCGCAGGTCCAGGTACCGGTGGCGCAGCCGCAGGACCTCGTCGACCTCGACCCGGTCCTCGACCGGGAACGGGGGCGTGGCCGAGCGGGCGAGCACCTCCAGGTCGCTGGCCAGGACCTCGACCTCGCCGGTGGGCAGGTCCGGGTTCTCGTTGCCGGCCGGCCGCGGCATCACCATCCCGGTCACCCGGACGCAGTCCTCGGTCCGCACCTCGTGGGCGGCTGCCGCGGCCGCGGGCGCCTGCTCGGGGTGCACGACGACCTGGACGACGCCGGACGCGTCCCGCAGGTCGAGGAAGATGAGCCCACCGTGGTCGCGGCGGCGGGCGACCCAGCCGGCCAGGCGCACCTCCTGGCCGGTGTGGGTGACCCGCAGGCCGCCGCAGGCGTGCGAGCGCATGGCGCCCAGCAGGGGTTTCACGTGACTGGCTCCTTCTCACGGGTGTCTGAAAGATGTTGCCGGCAGCTCAGCTGACCGGAGTCCTCATTCGATGTGGGGGGAGCTCGCTCCCCCCACGGCCCCCCAACAGCGCCGGTGCCATGGGGACGGGGGAGCCGCGGGTGCACCAGGACACGCTCCCGCCACGGCCCCCCAAGAGCGCCGGTGCCATGGTCGGCCGATCCCGCCGCCACGGCCCCCCAACAGCGCCGGTGCCATGGTCGGGCCGGTCCCCCACGGCCCTCCAAGCGCGCCGGTGCCATGGTCGGGGTACTCGGCGGATCCATCGGACAGGCCTTAGACGGGACGGTGGGGTTGGCCGGGGACGAGGTCGGCCAGGAACGGGTTGGCGGCTCGCTCGCGCCCCACCGTGGTCCGCGGCCCGTGCCCGGGCAGCACCACGGTCTCGTCGGGCAGGGTGAGGAACCGGCCGGCGAGCGAGGCGAGCATCTGGGTCATCGAGCCCCCGGGGAGGTCGGTGCGGCCGATCGAGCCGGCAAAGACCAGGTCGCCGGCGAACAGGGTGTCAGCCGCGCGGAAGGTGACGTGGCCCCGGGTGTGGCCGGGGGTGTGGTCGACGGTGACCCGGAGGCCGGCCAGTTCGAGCACGTCGCCGTCGGCCAGGGGGCGGACGTCGTCGGGCTCCCCGAGCCGGAGCCCGGCGAAGAAGCCGCGCGTCTCCGGGGCGAGGCCGGCCAGGGGGTCGGTGAGCAGGTGCCGGTCGTCCGGGTGGATCCAGGCCGGGATGCCGCGCGCCCCGGCCAGCGGGGCCACCGACCAGACGTGGTCGAGGTGGCCGTGGGTGAGGAGCACGGCCACCGGCTGCAGGTGGTGCCTGGCGCACACCTCCTCGACCCCGGGCAGCGCATCCTGCCCGGGGTCGACGACGAGCGCCTCGGCGCCCGCCGAGGCGGCAACGAGGTAGCAGTTGGTCTGGAAGGTCCCGGCTGGGAATCCGGCGACGAGCATGGCGAAGCGGTCTCGGTCTGTAGGGGTTGGCGGGCGGCGGAGCCGAGTCTACCGGATCCACCCGCACCAGCCCGCTGGGTTTCGCGGGCCCCACACCCTGCGGGTCTGGGGCCCCACGCCCTGTGCGGAGCTTGGGGTCCCACGTCCTGTGTGGGTCTGGGGTCCCACGTCCTGTGCGGGTCTTGAGGTCCCACGTCCTGTGCGGATCTTGTGCCCGACACGCTGTGTGGGGCCGACGCCCTGTGCTGGGCCCTACGCCCTGTGCGGGGCCCCACGCCCTGTGCGGGTCTGGGGTCCACGCCCTGTGGCGGCGTCGACTAGACTCAAGGACGCGCGGCGAACGTCGTGGCCCGCTGGCCGGCGTGGCCGCGGCCACGCCACCAGTCTTTGCGTCACCGCTGGTCACCGCTGGAGGAAGTCCGCATGCCGAGTCCGAGTCAGACCCGCAGACGTGAGCTGGCGCGCCTGAAGGCGCGGCGGGACGCCGAGCGCCGCCGGGCGCAGCGACGCCGGGCCGTGTGGCTGTACGGCTCCCTCGGCGTGATCGCCCTGCTCGTGGTCGGGGTCGGCGGCTATCTGCTCACCTCGCGCCCGGCCGCCAAGCCGGCCAGCGCGGCCGGCCCCGACGCGCGGACGGACGCGCCCTCGGCCCCGGCCACCGTGGCCTGCGACGGCACGGTCCCGCCCAGGAAGCAGCGCCAGAAGCTCAACCGCGCGCCCAAGGCGAGGGCGCAGGCCAACCAGCGCTACGAGGCGGTGTTCCAGACCTCGTGCGGGGAGTTCAAGGCCCTGCTCGACCCCAAGGCCGCGCCGATCACCACGTTCAACTTCGTGTTCCTGACCCAGCGGGGCTTCTACGACTCGACCTGGTTCCACCGCATCGTGCCTGGCCAGGGCGGCCTCCATGTCATCCAGGGCGGCGACCCGGAGGGCACCGGGATGGGCGGGCCCGGGTACAGCATCCGGGACGAGCTGCCCAAGGGCAAGGCCCCGTACAAGAAGTACACCATCGCCATGGCCAACAACGGCACGCCCAACTCGGGCAGCAGCCAGTTCTTCATCTCCACCGCCGACAACCCCAAGCTGCCGCCCGACTACACGGTGTTCGGCAAGGTGATCGAGGGCCAGTCGGTGGTCGACCGGATCGCCAAGGTCCCGGTGAACAACGACAAGCCGACCGAGTCGGTCTGGATCGAGAAGCTGACGGTCCAGATCACCTGACCCCGAGCCGGCGGGCCTTCCAGATGGCCTCCAGGGGGAAGCGGCGGGCCCAGGCACGGGTGGCGGCGTCGCGGTAGGTGAGGGTCGCGTCGGGGCCCGGGCGGGGCTCGATCAGGTCCTCGACGGCCAGGCCGTTGGCGGCGAACAGCCGGACCCAGTCGCCGTAGGTGCGGTTGAACACGACCTCGTCGTCGCCCTCGTAGCGGTCCAGGCCGAAGTAGTCGTGCCGCAGCACCGCGCCGACCCGGTCCGCCTCGTCGTCGTAGCAGACCTCGTGCCAGGGGCTGAAGGCGGCGAAGGCGAGCAGCCCGCCTGGCCGCAGCACGCGGGCCGCCTCTGGCACGGTCCGCTCCGGGTCCGCGAAGCTCATCGCGCCGTGGTCGCAGAACACCACGTCGAAGCTCGAGTCGGCGAAGGGGACCCGCTCGCCGCTGGCGCGGACCAGCGGCACCTGCACCCCGGCCGCGCGCTGCCGGCGCCGGGCGTGGTCGAGCTGGCGGGCGGACAGGTCGAGGCCGACGGGACGCGCCCCGAGCGGCACGAGCGCGATCGACCACTGCGCGGCGCCGCAGCCGAGCTCGAGCAGGTCGAGGCCGTGCACGTCCCCGAGCACCCGCAGCTCGGCCTCGGGAACCCGCCACACGCCCCAGGCGAGCGGTTCACGGTCCAGCGCGCCGCCGTGGGCCTGCTGGTAGTCGTCGCTCCGGGCCTCCCAGCCGGCCAGGTTCTTGCGGGCGTGGGCGGTGAGGCCGCCAGGGTCGTCGGTCGCCATCGAGCCGACCCTACCACGCAGGTCCCGCCGCCGACGTGCTCGGCACCGGCCTGCGGCACGAACCTTGCCGCAGGCCGGGGAGGCCGATCACGGCCGGGCCGGGGGTCAGAACTGCCTGGCGCTGTCGAGCAGGATCGTTACCGGGCCGTCGCCGGCCGACTCGACCCGCATGTGGGCCCCGAAGCGGCCCTGGGCGACCGGCACCCCGGACCCGGCGAGTGCGGCGGCCACGGCGTCGACCAGCGGCGCGGCCTGCTCCGGCCGGGCGGC
Source organism: Actinomycetes bacterium (assembly GCA_036000965.1). Taxonomy (NCBI): domain Bacteria; kingdom Bacillati; phylum Actinomycetota; class Actinomycetes; species Actinomycetes bacterium. The sequence continues at coordinate 22,407 of DASYUT010000108.1, read as the reverse complement.
GGCCACGTACGACGGGCGGCGTCCCCTGCGGGCGTCGCCGTAGAGGGTGAACTGGCTGACCACGAGCGCCCCGCCGCCGGCCTCGGTCAGCGAGCGGTTCATCTGCCCCGCCTCGTCGTCGAACACGCGCAGCGCGGCGACCTTCCCGGCCAGCCAGCCGGCCTCGGCCGGGCCGTCGTCGTGGCCGACCCCGACCAGCACCAGCAGGCCCGGGCCGATCTCCCCGGCCACCTCGCCGCCGACCACCACCCGGGCCCAGTCGACCCGGGACACCACGGCGCGCAGCCTAGCCCCCGGGCGGGGAGGGGGCGTGCTGGCCGTGGGGCACCACGCGGAAGGCGTCGAACACGCCGTCCACCTTCTTCACCGTCGACAGCACGTGGGCGAGGTGGGAGATCTCGGCCAGCTCGAAGGTGAACCGCAGCGTCGCGACCCGGTCGCGGCCGGTCGCGACCGTGGCCGACACGATGTTGACGTGGTGGTCGGAGAGCACCTCGGTGATGTCGCGCAGCAGCTTGGTCCGGTCGAGTGCCTCGACCTGGATGGTGACCGCGAACACCGACGGCCCGGAGGTGTCCCACTCGACCTCGAGCAGGCGGGCCGAGTCGCGCCGCAGGTCGTCGGCGTTGGGGCAGTCGGCCCGGTGCACGCTGACCCCGTGGCCGCGGGTCACGAAGCCGATGATCGGGTCCCGGGGCACCGGCGTGCAGCAGCGGGCCAGCTTCACCCAGACGTCGTCCACGCCCTTGACCACCACGCCCCGGCTGGCGGGCAGGGGCCGGGCCGGGCGGACCGCCCGCTCCAGGGTGAAGTCATCGTCGTCCTCCTGCTCGTCGACGCCGAGGTCGGCCTGGAGCCGGGTGACCACGGAGGCTGCCGAGGTCTGCCCCGACCCGACCGCGGCGTAGAAGGCGTCCAGGCTCGCGAAGCGCATCTCCGAGGCGAGCGCGGCCAGGCTGCCCCCCTGGGTCAGCTTCTGCAGCGGCAGGCCCGCCTTGCGCAACGACCGGACCAGGGCCTCCTTGCCCGCCTCGATGGCGTCCTCGCGCCGCTCCTTGGAGAACCACTGGCGGATCTTGTTGCGGGCCCGGGGCGTCTTCACGATCGACAGCCAGTCCCGCGACGGCCCGGCGTCCTGGGCCTTGGAGGTGAAGATCTCGACCGTGTCGCCGTTCTGCAGGGCGTACTCGAGCGGCACCAGCCGCTTGTTGACCCGGGCGCCCACGCACCGGTGCCCGACCTCGGTGTGCACCGCGTAGGCGAAGTCGATCGGGGTCGCGCCGGCCGGGAGCTGGATCACGTCGCCCTTGGGGGTGAACACGAAGACCTCGTCGACGTACAGGTCGGTCTTCAGGTTCTCGATGAAGTCCTTGGGGTCCGACAGCTCCCGCTGCCAGTCGATGAGCTGCCGCAGCCAGCCCATGTCGTCGGTGGCGCCCTTGCCGTCCCTGCCCTTGTCCTTGTAGCGCCAGTGGGCCGCGATGCCGTACTCGCCCGTCCGGTGCATCGCCTTGGTCCGGATCTGCACCTCGAGCGGCTTGCCGCCCGGCCCTACCACCGTGGTGTGCAACGACTGGTAGAGGTTGAACTTCGGCATCGCGATGTAGTCCTTGAAGCGTCCGGGCACCGGCTTCCAGAGCGCGTGGATCTGGCCGAGGGCCGCGTAGCAGTCCTTGATCGACTCGACCAGGACCCGGACGCCGACGAGGTCGAAGATGTCGGAGAACTCCTTGCCCCGCAGCACCATCTTCTCGTAGATCGAGTAGTAGTGCTTGGGCCGGCCGGTCACCTCGGCCCGCACCCTGACCGCCTTGAGCTGGGCGGTCACCTGCTCGATGACGTCGGCCAGGTAGGTCTCGCGGGCCGGCTGGCGCTCGGCGGTCATGCGCACGATCTCCTCGTACCGCTTGGGGTACAGGGTCGCGAAGGCGAGGTCCTCGAGCTCCCACTTGACCTGGTGGATGCCGAGCCGGTTGGCCAGCGGCGCGTAGATGTCGAGGGTCTCGCGCGCCTTGCGCTCCTGCTTCTCCCGGGAGGTGTAGCCCAGGTCGCGCATGTTGTGCAGGCGGTCGGCGAGCTTGATGAGCAGCACCCGGATGTCACGGGCCATGGCGATGACCATCTTGCGGATGGTCTCGGCCTGAGCCGCCTCCCTGGTCTCGAAGTCCATCCGCTCGAGCTTGGTGAGCCCGTCGGTGATCCTGGCCACGTCCGGCCCGAACAGCGCCTCGACCTCCTCCAGGGTCATCGAGGTGTCCTCCACGGTGTCGTGGAGCAGCGCGGCGATCACGCTGGTGGCGTCCAGGCCGAGGTCGGCCACGATGTTGGCCACCCCGAAGGGGTGGGCGATGAAGGGCTCGCCCGAGTCGCGAACCTGCCCGTCGTGCTTCTGCCTGGCCACCTCGAACGCACGCCGGACCAGGGCCAGGTCGGCCCGGGGGTTGCGGTGCTTCATGCGCCGCAGCAGCGAGTCGATGTCCGGCTCGGGCGGGGGCGCGGTGTCGTAGGGGCGGGTGAGCGCGGCGGCCAGCCCGGTGGTGTCGGGGGCGCCGTTCTGCCCAGGCAGGCCCGTGATACCGTGGGGCTCGCGATCGATCGCCAGCCCTTCGTTCACCGGACCGTGCTGCTGCGCCATCGGGGCCCCACCCGTTCACCGTGCCGCTGTTCACTCCGCCGCTGTTCACTCCTAGGAAACCACGGTACACCGAGTGTCGCCAGTTCCCCGGCAGGTCCCCCGGCCAGCCGGTCGGGCACCTGCCGGGGTGCGGGGCGAGCCCCCGGCTTCGCGTTCCTTCACCCCTGGTTTCGCGTTCCTTCACCCCTTTCGTAAACTCGTCACCACCACCCTTTCGTAAACTCGTCACCACGTGCGGGTGGCAAGATGCCGGACGGGAGACCCGCGGTTCATCATGGCCCGGAGCCCGGTGACGCAGGAGGCAGCCATGGACGACGCGATCGAGGTCGTGGTCGAGATCCCCAAGGGGAGCCGCAACAAGTACGAGTTCGACCACGAGCGGCACGTCATGCGGCTGGACCGCCGGCTGTTCACCGCCACCATGTACCCGGCCGACTACGGCTTCGTGCCCGACACCCTGGCCGAGGACGGCGACCCGCTCGACGTGCTGGTCCTGATCTCCGAGCCGACCTTCCCCGGCTGCCACGTCACGGTGCGGCCGATCGGCGTGTTCTGGATGGAGGACGAGAAGGGCCCCGACGCGAAGATCATCAGCGTCGTCGCCGGCGACCCGGAGTACGAGCAGGTCCGCGAGCTCGGCAACCTCCCCAGGCACCTGCTCAACGAGATCGAGCACTTCTTCAACGTCTACAAGGACCTCGAACCGGGGAAGTCGTCGTCCACGGCCGGCTTCGAGGGCGTGGATGCCGCCCGCAAGGAGATCCGGGACGCGATCGCGCGGGCCGGCGAGCAGCGCTGACCCGCCGGCCGCCCAGCCCAGCGGTGGCGCTGCCTCAGCTGGAGGACGGGCCGGCGAGCAGCACCGGCCGCCCAGCCCAGCGGTGGCGCTGCCTCAGCTGGGGGGTGGGCCGGCGACGGCGCGGAGGAGGGGACGCCGGCCGAGCCGGAACGGCACGATCGTCACGTTCACCCCGTCCATGCTGCCCAGGGCGCGGAACAGCCCGGCCGAGGAGTTGTCGTGCAGCACGCGCTTCCAGAACCCGGCGAAGCTGCGCTTGGGCAGCACGATGGTGACCTCGGTGTCGGGCCCGACCAGCTCGCCGATGGCCTCCCGCGCGCTGGCCAGCAGGTTCCGCTCGGGGGCGTCGATGATCTCCAGCGGGACCGGGATCCTGATCTTGGCCCAGAGCCTGCCGAGCTCGCGGGCCCGGTCGGGGTCGGTGGCGACGTGCATCGCGGTGATGTGCAGGGGGTTGAGCTGGCGGGCGTACTGCAGCGCGCCGAGCACGGCCTGGTCCAGGCCCTCGACGAGCACGACGACCTCGTGGCGGGGCTTGGGCGGCGCCAGCCGATGGGTCGCCTCGACCTTCAGCTCGGCCACCTCCGCGCCGTAGGCCCGCTGGGTGCGACGCAGCAGCCAGACGATCACGGGGATGGCCACCACCACCATCCAGGCGCCGTGGGTGAACTTGGTCACCGTGATCACGACCAGGACGACCAGGGTCACCGCGGCGCCGAACCCGTTGATGGCCAGCCCCTTGCGCCAGCCCGGCTGCCGCCGCCTCAGGTGGCGCAGGGTCATGCCCGCCTGGGCCAGGGTGAACGAGGTCACCACCCCGATGGCGTACAGCGGGATGAGCCCGTGGACGTCGGCCTTGAACGCGACCACCAGGAAGATCGCGCCCCCGGCGAGCATGATGATGCCGTTGGAGTAGACCAGCCGGTGGCCGCGCTTGCGGAGCTGGCGGGGCATCAGGGCGTCCTCGGCGGCGAACGAGGCCAGCACCGGGAAGCCGTTGAACGCGGTGTTGGCCGCCAGGACCAGGATGAACAGCGTGGCGACCTGCACGAAGACGAACAGCAGCTGGCCGGTTCCGCTGCCGAGCACCTGCCGGGTGATCTGGGCGACCAGGGTCGGATGGCCGTCCTCGAACGGTAGGGCCCGCAGGCGGATGGCCAGGAAGGTGACCCCGAGGAACAGGGACCCCATGATGAACGCCATCGCGGTGAGGGTCTTCTGGGCGTTGCGGGCCTCCGGCTTGCGGAACGCCGGGACCCCGTCGGCGATCGCCTCCACCCCGGTCAGCGCGGTGGTGCCGGCCGCGTAGGCGTGGAGGAGCAGGAAGAGCGACACCGCGGCCAGCGACGTCCCGGCGTTGGCGAGCTGGGCGGCCTCGTCGGGCTGGTAGACGATCGGCTCGAGCTCGCCGAGCACGGTCTTGAACACGCCGTACAGGATGACGCCGCCCAGGGCGGCGATGTAGACGTAGGTCGGGATCGCAAAGATCCGGCCGGACTCGCGGATGCCGCGCAGGTTGCCCCACATCAGCAGCAGCACGAACGCCACCGAGATCTCGACCCGGTAGTGCCGCAGCGGCTCGATCGCCGAGGCGAGCGCGGCCGTGCCGGCCGAGACGCTCACCGCCACGGTCAGGACGTAGTCGATCAGCAGCGCGGCGCCGCAGACCGCCGCGAACAGGTTGCCCAGGTTGTCCCGGGTCACCATGTAGGCGCCGCCGCCCCGCGGGTAGGCGGCGATCACCTCCCGGTAGCTCAGCACCAGGATGCCCAGCAGCACCACGACCCCGGCGGCCAGCGGCAGGGCCAGGCCGATCGCCGCCGTGCCAGCGGCGGTCAGCACGATCAGCATCTCCTCGGTGGCGTAGGCGGTCGAGGAGATCGGGTCGGAGGAGAACACCGCCAGGGCCACCCGCTTGCTGATGCGCTCGTGGGCGAGCTGGGCGGTCTTGAACGGCGGGCCGAGCAGGACCCGCTTGGCCCGGTAGCCCAGCGACTCGTACCGCCTCGGCTCCTCGGGTGCTGGCGGCACCGGCCGCAGGGCAGGCTTGCTCTCCGTACTGCTCACCGCACGCATCCTCCTGAGGCGCATCTGCCGGGCCGGCACCATCCGGTCTGCCCGGTCGTAGGGTAACCCGCACGGGCCGGCTGGACGGTCACGACCCCGCCTGGACGGCAGGCAGGCGGATCACGAAGGCGGCACCGCCACCCGGCGCGGTCTCCGCCCACAGCCTGCCGCCCATCGCCTCGACCAGCCCACGGCAGATGGAGAGGCCGAGGCCGGTGCCGTTGCCGGGCTGGCCGGTGCGCTCCATCCGGTAGAACTGGCTGAAGATGCGCTCGCGCTCGGCGACGGGGATCCCAGGGCCATGGTCCATCACGCGGAGCTCCACGTCGCTCCCGACGTGGCGGCCCACGACCTTGATCAGCCCGTTGCCGGCGTAGCGGCGGGCGTTGTCCAGCAGGTTGGTCAGGACCTGGTCAAGGCGGACGGGGTCGACCAGCACCGACGGCAGCGACTCGGGTACGTCGATGTCGATCACCTGGCGCGACGGGACGGCTCGGGCCCGGCGCACCACCGGGCCGACCACCTCCGACAGCCAGGTGTCGACCAGCTTGGGGTCCACGGCGCCGGCTTCGATGCGGGACATGTCGAGCAGGTTGGCGACCAGGTGGTTGAGGCGCCCGGCTTCCCGGTCGATGGTGCACAGGAACTCGTGCCGCTGGTCCTCGGGCCAGCGCACCTCGGGGTCGAGCAGGCTCGCCACCGAGGCCATGACCGAGGCCAGCGGCGTGCGCAGGTCGTGGGAGACCGAGTTGAGCAGGGCGGTGCGCAGCCGGTCGGTGGCCTCCAGCGCGCGGGTCCGGGCGTTCTGCTCGTCCTGCTCGGCCTTGTGCACGGCCAGGGCGGCCTGGTTGGCGAAGGTCGCAAGCAGCCGCTGCTCGGTCTCGCCGAAGGTGGCCGCGCCCGGGCCGCCGGCCACCACCACCAGGGCCCCGACCGCCCGGCTGGGGCCACCCAGGGGCAGTGTCATGCTCTGGCCGGGCACGAGCGGGCCCGCGGGCGCGAGCTCCTCGGCTGGCGGGTCGACCAGGACGTCGGCCCCGCCCGCGGCCCGGCGCAGCCCTTCGGGCACGTCGCCGTCAGCGGCCGCGATGCGGGCCGAGCCGTCCTCGGCCCGCAGCACGATGGCGCAGCCGGCCAGGTCGAACAGGGCGCGGACGGTCCGTGCCACGCTGGCCAGCATCTGGCCCAGGCCGCCCTGGGTGACCAGGCTGGAGGACAGCTCGTAGAGGGTCTGGGCCTCCTGCTCCCGGCGCTCGGCCTGGATGCGCCGCTGCTCGCGGGCCGCCACCAGCGCGCTCACCACCAGCGCGATGAGCAGGTACACCCCGAGCGACAGGTAGTTCTGCTTGTCGTGGGCGACGAGGTGGTAGTACGGCGGGATGAACAGCAGGTCGAAGGCGAGGAAGCCGAGGACGGCCGCGACCACGCCGGGGCCGCGACCACCGACGGCGGCTGCCGTGACCACCACGATGAGGTAGACGAGCACCACGTTGGTGGTGGAGACCTGGCCCCGGACCAGCAGCAGGCCCACGGTGGCCAGGAGCGTGCCGGCCACGGCGATGCCGTAGCCGAGCCCGGTTCGAGATCCTCGGACGCTGCGCCGCCCCGGCCTGGTCGCCTGCATACCCGCCAGCATAGGCACTGCCGAGGCCCAGGCGGCAACCCCCTGCCCGAGAACGCCTTAACGAAATCTTTGCATGCGGGCGGCCGGTCTTTGCGGGCGCCTTTGCGCCCGGCCGAGATGGTGGACGGGCACCCTGCCGGCCAGGGCCCATCTCGACGGGAAGCAGCGATGTTGGGCGAATGCGACTTCTGCGCGGGGGTCGACCCGCGGTGGTGGTACCCGACCGCCCCGCCTGGCGCGCCTCAGGGGTCCTCGCCCCCGCAACAGGGCTGGCAGGCCTGCCAGCCCTGTCACGAGCTGATCGAGGCCGGCCTGTGGACCGAGCTCGCCGCGCGGGCCACCACGCTGACCTTCAGCCCCCACTGGCACATGGCCGAGGACCAGGACGCCTACGACCCCGCCGTCGAGCGGCAGCGGGACGACGCCTGGGCCCGGTTCCGGGCCGACCGGCAGGGGCCGGCGGTCAGGCTCGGCCGGCCACGCCGGCCCAGGCGGAGCCTTCTGCCACCGCGGAGCCTTCTGCCACCGTGGTCCCGCCCTGGCCGGTCGGCTGGCGCCCACGAGGCCCCGAGCCGAGCCGTCAGTAGCGGATGAGGCTGAAGAAGTCGTAGCCCTCGATCGCCTTGCGGCCGTTCAGGAAGCTGAGCTCGATGAGGGTGGCGATGCCGGCCAGCTTGCCGCCGAGGCGCTCGACGAGCCGGGCGGCGGCCCGGGCGGTGCCGCCGGTGGCCAGGACGTCGTCGACGATGAGCACCCGCTCCCCCGGGGTGATGGCGTCCGCATGCAGCTCAAGGGTTGCCGTGCCGTACTCGAGCACGTACTCCTCGGCCTCGACCCGGTAGGGCAGCTTCCCGGCCTTGCGCACGGGCACGAAGCCGGCGCCGAAGTGGTAGGCGACCGGGGAGGCGAGGATGAACCCGCGCGCCTCGATGCCGACGACCTTGTCGATGTTGCCGCGGCCGAAGTGGACCACGGTCTCGTCGATGACCGAGGAGAAGGCGACCTCGTCGGCGAGCAGCGGGGTGATGTCCTTGAAGACGATGCCTTCCTGGGGGAAGTCGGGCACGTCGCGGACGAGCGCGCGCAGGCGTTCGATGTCGATGGGCACGGGGACTCCCTTTCTGCGCTTCTTCTGGGCTCGGCGGGCGGGTGGCTGGCGGCGGCGCGGCTTGGCGGGCAGGTGGCGGGCGGCGGCGGCGCCTGGCGGGCGGGACGGCTGGCGGCGGCGCTTGGCGGGCGGGACGGCTGGCGGCGCCGCTTGGCCGGGCGGGGTGGCTAGCGGCGGCGCCGCTTGGCCGGGCGGGACGGCTGCTTGCGCCGCTGCTGCGAGGGCCTCGGCTTCTGGGCCGGACGTGGCTTGGGCGGGGCGGCGGCCACCGGCGCCACCTCGTCGTCGACCGGCTCCAGCTCGGGCTCGAGCCCGTCGGGCTCGTCCGGGTCGGGCGGGAGGTCGGGCAGCCGCTGCTCGGTCACGGGCTCGGCGACCCGGGGCTTGGCTGCGCGCCGGGCGCCCGCCGCCGGGCGGGCGGCGGCCGGCTTGCTCCTGCCCCCGCCGTCGGCCAGCGCGCCCGCGGCGGCCGCCGCGGCGGCCGGCTGCCTGGCCACCCTGGCCTTGAGCTGCCTGTAGCGGGGCTCGGTCTCCTTCCAGACGGCCAGGAAGGGGGTGGCCACGAAGATGGAGGAGTAGGTCCCGCAGGCGACCCCGACGAACAGGGCGAGCGCGAGGTCCTTGATGGTCTCGGCGCCGAGCAGGAACGCGCCCACGAACAGCAGGGCGGCGATCGGCAGCAGCGTCGCCAGGCTCGTGTTGAGGGAGCGGATCAGGGTCTGGTTCACCGCCCGGTTGGCGGCGTCGGAGTAGGTGACCCGCGACATCGAGGTGAGCGCGCCGGTGTTCTCGCGCACCTTGTCGAACACCACCACGGTGTCGTAGAGCGAGTACCCGAGGATGGTGAGCAGGCCGATGACCGTGGCCGGGGTGACCTCGAACCTGGCCAGGGCGTACACCCCGGCGGTGATCACCAGGTCGTGGACGAGCGCGACGAGCGCGGCCACCGCCATCTTGAACTCGAAGCGGAACGACACGTAGACGATGATCACGCCGAGGAACACGAACAGGGCGATGAGCGCCTTGGTGGAGACGGTGCTCCCCCACTTGGAGCCGACCACGGCGGCCGAGACCTGCGGGTCGCCGGTCACCCGGGAGAGGTCGCTGCGGACCTTGGCCACGTGGTCCTGGGGCAGCGACTCGGTCTGCACGATGACCTGCCGCGGGTTGTCCCTGGTGACCTGGACGACCTTGGCCACCGACGGGCCGACCGCCTCGCGCACCTGGGCGACGGTCACCGGCTTGGCCGCCCGGGCCCGGAACACCGCGCCGCCCTTGAAGTCGATGCCGAACTTCAGGCCGGGGACGAACAGGGCGACGACCGAGACCAGCATGGCCACGCTCGAGACGAGGAGCCAGCGGCGCCACTGGCCGACGAAGTCGATGCTGGTCTCGCCGTGGTACAGGCGACTGGCAAGGGACGACACGGGAACGGATCCTCCTTTAGACGGCGGCTCGGATGCCGAGGAACCGCCCTTCCCGGAACAGCCGGGTCCGGGCGAGCAGGCTCACCGCCGGCCGGCCGAACATCCAGGCGCAGAAGAAGTCGACGGCGGTGGCCAGGCCGAGGGTGAACGCGAACCCCCGCACCGGGCCGATGGCGAGCAGGTAGAGCACGACCGCGGCGGCGAACGAGACCGTGTTGGCCGAGACCAGCGTGTGGAACGACCGCTGCCAGCCGCGGTCGACCGACGCGCGCAGGGTCTTGCCCTCGCGCACCTCGTCCTTGAGGCGCTCGAAGAAGACCACGTAGGAGTCGGCGGAGATGCCGACGGCCACGATCAGGCCGGCGATCCCGGCCAGGGTCAGGGTGAAGCCGATCATCTTGCCCATGAGGAACACGATGCCGACGTTCAGGGCGGCGGCCAGGCCCAGGCCGACCCAGGCCACGAGCCCCAGCCCGCGGTAGAACAGCAGCACGTAGAGCAGGACGGCGGCGAGCCCGAGCCCGCCGGCGACCAGGCCGGCATGCAGCGAGTCGGCCCCGAGCGTGGCGCTCACGGTGTCGCGGGTGAGCACGGTCAGGGAGAGCGGCAGGGCGCCGGTGGAGATCAGCGGGGCGAGCGCCTTGGCCTCGGCCTCGGTCTGGCCCGAGATGACCGCCTCGCCGCCGGGGATGCCGACGTTGCACTGGACGCTGTCGGCCATCGGCGGGTTGTTGATGACCACCCCGTCCAGGGTGATGCCGAGCTGCCGCTTGGGGTCGCCCTGCGGGTTGCAGGCGAGCTTGCCGGTGATGGCGGCGAACTTCTTGCCGCCGGCGCCCGACAGCTTGAGCGCGGTCTGCCACTGGCCGGTGGTGACGCCGTTCTGCCCGGAGGTCTCAAGCTCGGCCCGGGCCGAGGAGATGTCGGTGCCGCCGAGCGCGACCGGGCCCATGCGCAGCTTGGCCGCGGTGGGCTCGGGCGCGTCCTGGCCGGGGTCGCGCAGGCAGAGCACGGCGTCCTTGTCGATCTGGTCGACCCAGGTCTGCGGCTTGGCGCAGTCCACCGAGGCGAAGGGCCCCTGCTTGTACTCGGGCTGGCTGGAGCCGACCACCTCGAGCACGGGCCGGAACCGGAGCTGGGCGGTGGTGCCGACCGCCTTGATGACCTCGTCGGGGTTCTGCACGTCCGGGATCGACACGACGATGTTGCCGGCCTCGAGGTTGACCTCGGACTCGGCCACGCCCTTGGAGTTCACCCGGTTGCGGACGATGTCGATCGTGGTGTCGAGCTGCTCCTTGGTGGGCGTGCTGCCGTTGGGGCTGACCGGCTTGAAGGTCACGCTCGTGCCGCCGCGAAGGTCGAGCCCGAGGCGGGGACGGATGTCCTGGGCGGCGACCACGCCCCAGATCGCGGCGGCCAGCACGATCACGATGACGAGGGGGAGCACCAGTCGACGGGTTCCTGACATTGGGGAGCGGTTCTCCTTTTCAAGCCTGTGGGCGGCGCCTTCACGCCGGTAGCTGGGACTCGCGCGCCCGGGCGCCCTGGCTTCGGTGGGCGCCGGCGGGACGCACGCTCCAGCCTAGAGCAACCCTAGAGCAACGAGCTGCCGTTGACGGTCATGCGGAACTTGCAGCCGAGACCCTCCGCGGCCCGCCGGCACATCATCATGCGGGTCAGGAAGATCTCGAAGTACTCGAGGATGTCGGATACCCCGGTGTCGATGTCAAGCTCCAGCGTCACCGTCTTCTGAGCGGCGTCGGCCCGGACGAACGAGTGCCGGGCCGAGAAGTTGACACGGTCGTGGATGTCGAACTCGACCTGCGCGTCCTTGCGCACACGGGAGCGGTGCACGTCGGACTTGTCGGCGATGTTGACCGCGGCCGACACCGGCGAGACGGCGTGGCCGAGCTCCTCCTCGTGGTTGCCGATCGCGCTGATCACCAGGCCGATGTCCTCGGTCGCCATGCCCATCTCGGCGAGCACGGGCATGGCGATCAGGGCGGAGGTCTGCGGGTGGTTGTGGCGGCTGATCACGTTGCCGACGTCGTGGAGGTAGCCCGCGACCGCGGCCAGCTCGGCCAGGTGCGGGTCGAAGCCGAGCCGGGCCAGGATGTTGTGGGCGATGCGGGCGACCAGGTTGGCGTGGCGGAAGCCGTGCTCGGTGAAGCCGAGCTGGCCGGTGAACTGGTCGGCCAGCGCGATGTAGGTCTGGATGACCTTGTTGCCGGCCACCTGGTCGAGGAGCGGCAGTTCGACGCTCGCCGGTCGGCGGTCGGCTACGCTCACCGGCGGGCCTTTCCCGCGCCCGCGGTGCTCATCGCTCCGGGCGCCCGTCGCGCCCGTCGTCCGCCCTGTCGGCCTCCACGGCCTCAATCTCGTCGATGGACTCGATCTCGTCCTCGTCGGGCTCGTCGATCGCTTCGGGCAGGTCCGGCTCGACCCGCCGGGCGACCGCGCCTCGGTTGATCCGCGCCTCGGCACCGGGTGACAGCTCGATGGTGATGACGTCGCCGTCGAAGCGCCGGATGACCCCGTGGAAGCCGCCGATCGTGACGATCTCGTCCCCGAGCTGGAGCGAGCGCTGCAGGCTCTGCTGGGCCTGGAGCCGCCTGCGCTGGGGCCGGATGATGACGAAGTAGAAGAACGCGAACATCAACGCAAGGATGATGAACTGCGCACTACCGTTTCCCATAGCGTGAGGACCTCCGGAGAGCCCGGGCCGTTCCCGGGCCGACGCGCCGCCGGCTGAGCTCGTGGCGCGGCACGACAACATGCCGCAGCCATCCAGGCCGCGGTACAGCGGCCATCCTAGGCGCGCCCCTGGCAGCGGTCAACTGACCGAGACTCGAGGACAGCCGGTCTGAGCAGGCACTTCGCTGCCTGTTCAGCTTCCTCTTGCATTCACCGGGTCTAGCCCGATAGAACTATGTCCAAGATGGTCCCTTGACTTCCTTTACGTCCGGAGGCTTTCGCCGAACAGAGGGCGAGGCGGACGGACCGAGAACGGGAGGGTCACGATGGCGGTGCGGATCCAGCTCACGGCTCGCCGTCGGCGCGCCACAAGACCCGAGAACCCGGACGTCACCGCGACCATCAGCGACGAGTCGTGCCTGCTCGAGTGCGCGGAGGCCATGCTCGCCGAGATCGACGGGGTACTGGGCTAGACGGTCACGGTTTGCCAGGCCGGAACTGGCGCCGGGGCTCACCCCTCACCGCACGGCCGGGGCTCACTCCCCCGGCGTGCCGCCGGGGCTCACTCCCCCGGCGTGCGGCCGGGGCTCACTCCCCCGGCGTGCCGCCGTCCTCGTCGAACAGCGAGCCGGAGGGGGCCGGCTGGGCGCCGGTCGGCGCGGCCAGGCCGAGGTGGGCGAACGCGGCCGCCGTGGCCAGCCTGCCCCGCGGCGTCCGCTGTAGGAACCCGAGCTGCAGCAGGAACGGCTCGGCCACGTCCTCGATCGTGTCCGGCTCCTCCCCCACCGACACGGCCAGGGTGGCCAGGCCGACCGGCGTGCCCGTGAAGCGCTCGCACAGCATGCGCAGCAGCGCCAGGTCGAGCTTGTCCAGCCCGAGCGGGTCGACCTCGAACAGCTCGAGGGCCCGGGTCGCGATCTCCTCGTCGACGTGACCGTCCCCCTTCACCTCGGCGAAGTCGCGGACCCGGCGCAGCAGCCGGTTGGCGATCCGGGGGGTGCCCCGCGAACGGCGGGCCAGCACGGCGGCGCCCACCGGGTCGATCCGGACCCCGAGGATGCCGGCCGAGCGGGTCACGATGGCCTGCAGCTCCTCCGGCCGGTAGAGGTCGAGGCGGGCGGAGAAGCCGAACCGGTCCCGCAGCGGCGAGGTGATCAGCCCGGTCCTGGTGGTCGCCCCGACCAGCGTGAACCTGGGAAGGTCCAGGCGGAGGCTGCGCGCCCCGGGGCCCTTGCCGAGCACGACGTCGATCTGGAAGTCCTCCATGGCCGGGTAGAGGACCTCCTCGACCGCGCGCGGCAGCCGGTGGATCTCGTCGACGAAGAGCACGTCGCCCGCTTCCAGCCCGGTGAGGATGGCGGCGAGGTCGCCTGCCCGCTCCAGGGCCGGGCCGGAGGTGATGCGGAAGCCGACCTCCAGCTCGGCGGCCACGATCGCGGCCAGGCTCGTCTTGCCGAGCCCGGGCGGTCCCGAGAACAGCAGGTGGTCGGGGGGGAGCCCACGTCGGCGGGCCGACTCCAGCACCACCCCGAGCTGCTCGCGGGTACGGGCCTGGCCGACGAACTCGGCCAGCCGGCGCGGCCGCAGGCTGCCCTCGCCGGCCCCCTCCCCAGGCATGGCCTGCGGCGCGAGGATGTCGGTCATCGGCGCGCTCCCGCCCGCGGGGCCGCGGGGTGGCGCCCGCCGTGGTCATCGTGGCCCGGCCAGGGCGCGCAGCGCCTGGCGGAGCAGCTCCTCGGTGGGCAGCTCGCCGGCGTCCTCGGGCAGCGACTCGAGGGCGACCTTGACCTCGGCGGGCCCGTAGCCCAGGGTGCCGAGCGCCTCGCGGACCTCGGCATAGGCGGGCCGGGTACCCTCGTCGGCCGGGAGCCCGACCTCGCTGCCGCCGCCGCCGAGCTTGTCCTTGAGCTCGAGGATGAGCCGGGCGGCGCCCTTGCGGCCGACCCCCGACACCAGGGTGAGGGCGTCGGCGTCCCCGGCGCTGACCGCGCGGCGGAGCGCGTCCGGGGAGTGCACCGACAAGATCGCCAGGGCCAGCTTGGGGCCGACCCCGCTGGCCCCCAGGAGCTGCTCGAACGCGCGCCGCTCGTCGGCGCTGGTGAACCCGTAGAGGGCGAGGGTGTCCTCGCGCACGTAGGTGACGGTGTGCACCAGCACCTCGGCGCCCCGGGGCATCGAAGCGAGCGCCTTGGGGGTGAGGAAGACCTTGTAGCCGACGCCCCCGACCTCGACCACCGCGCCGTCGGGCAGCAGCTCGGCCAGCCGCCCGCGCAGGCTCGCGATCACCGCGCACCCCCCAGCCCTGTCGAGCGGGGCAGCCCTTGCGCGCCCCCCAGCCCTGTCGAGCGGGGCCGCCCCTCGGGGTTCCCCGGGCCACTCCGGAGCCCGGGGGAGGTGGGTGCGGCCCGGGCGAGCCACGCGGCGGCCGGCGCCGAGCCGATCGTGCCGCTGGCCCGGTCGCCCGACTGGCCGGCCGCACCCAGGTGGCCGGCCACGCCCAGGTGCTGGAGGTGGCAGAGGGCGACCGCGAGCGCGTCGGCGGTGTCGGCCGGCGTGGGCGTGGTCGCCAGCCCCAGGGTGACCCGGACCATGTAGCCGACCTGCTCCTTGGGGGCCGAGCCGATGCCGGTGACGGCCCGCTTCACCTGCGACGGGGTATAGGAGGCGACCGGAAGTCCGTGCTCGGCGGCCACCAGCAGCACCACGCCCGACGCCTGGCCCACGGTCATCGCCGTGCGCACGTTGGCGTTGACGAACAGGCGCTCGATGGCCAGGCAGTCGGGACGCGTCTCGGCCACCACGGCCCGGAGCCGCTCGGCCAGGTGGGCGAGCCTCGGCGCGACCTCGGTGCCGCGGGTGGCGATGGTGCCGTAGGCGACCGCCGCGAGCGGGCCGGCGCCCCGCTCGAGCACGGCGTACCCGCAGCGGCCGAGCCCAGGGTCGACCCCGACCACCCGCATCCGGCAGGCCTCCTCGAACAGGTGTTTGGCGGCAGCCTACCGGTTCCCGGGACCGGGCTCAACCAGCGGCCATCTGCCAGCGAAGCGACCGTTACGCGTCGCCGTCGTCGGGTATCGTGCTCGGGTATGGCATGACCCCCCGACCCGCGAAGGGAGGCACCTGTGAGGACTCTGATCCTCGTCCTGATCGTGCTCGCCATCATCGCCCTGGTGATGTTCATCCTGGGCCGCCGCCGCACCTGAGCACCAGGGAGCAGCCCCTCCGCCGCGGTCAGCTCACCTCGGCCATGACGGCGTCGGGGATGTCGAAGTTCGCGTACACGTCCTGCACGTCGTCGAGGTCCTCGAGCGCGTCCAGCAGCCGCAGCACCTTCACTGCCGCGTCGCGCTCGAGGGGCACCGACACACTCGGCACCATCGTGACCTCGGCCGAGTCGTAAGCGATCCCGGCCTGGTCGAAGGCGGCGCGCACGCCGCGGAGGTCCCCGGCGGCGGTGATCACCCTGAACCCGTCCTCGCTTGACTCCACGTCCTCGGCCCCGGACTCGAGGGCGACCTCCATGACCCGCTCCTCGCCCACGTCGCCGGGCACGTACAGCTCCCCCTTGCGGGTGAACAGGTAGGCCACGCTGCCTGCCTCCGCGAGGTTGCCGCCGGCCTTGGAGAAGACGTGGCGGACGTCGGCCGCGGTGCGGTTGCGGTTGTCGGTGAGCGCCTCCACCAGCACCGCCACCCCGCCTGCGGCGTAGCCCTCGTAGGTGACCAGGTCGGGGGGTGGGCCCTCAAGCTCGCCGGCGCCCCGCTTGACCGCCCGGTCGATGGTGTCGTTGGGCACCGAGCTGTCCTTGGCCTTCTGGATGGCATCGGCCAGGGTCGGGTTGCCGTCAGGGCTGGCGCCGCCGCTGCGGGCGGCCACCTCGATGCCGCGGATCAGCCTCGCGAACAGCCTGCCCCGCTTGGCGTCCTTGGCACCCTTCTGGTGCTTGATCGTCGACCACTTCGAGTGCCCGGACATGCCCGCTCCCTTCAGATCGTCCAGCGCCTGGCCGTGGATCGGGCCGGCAGCTATTCCTGCGCGCCCCTGACCAGCTCGGCGAACCAGCGGTGGAACCGGTGTTCGCCGGCCAGCTCGGGATGGAACGCGGTCACCAGCAGGTTGCCCTGGCGCGCAGCGACGACACGGCCGTCCACCTCGGCCAGCACCTCCACCTCCGGGCCTAGCTCGGAGATCCAGGGCGCACGGATGAACACGGCCGCCACCGGGCCACCGTCCAGGCCCTTGACGTCGAACTCGGTCTCGAACGAGGCGACCTGGCGCCCGAACGCGTTGCGGCGCACGCGCACGTCCATCACCCCGAGCAGGTGCTGGGGCGGCCCCTCGACCTCGCGGGCCAGGAAGATCATGCCGGCGCAGGTGCCGAACACCGGGAAGCCGGCCCGGGCCCGCTCCCGCAGCGGCTCGAGCAGCCCGTAGCGGCGGGCCAGCTTGCCGATCACGGTGGACTCGCCCCCGGGCACGACCAGCCCGTCGACCTGCTCCAGCTCGTCCGGCGTGCGGACCTCGCGCGCCGCGGCCCCGACCGCGGCCAGGGCGGCGAGGTGCTCGCGGACGTCGCCCTGGAAGGCCAGGACGCCGATCACGGGCCGCCGCGCCATGGCCTACCAGCCGCGGCCGGCCAGCCGCTCGCCCTCGGACAGGCTCGAGATGCCCACCATCGGCTCCCCCAGCCCGCGCGACACCTTGGCGACGACCTCCGGGTCGTTGAAGAAGGTGGTGGCCTCCACGATCGCCCGGGCGCGCCTGGCCGGGTCGCCGGACTTGAAGATGCCCGAGCCGACGAACACGCCGTCCGCACCGAGCTGCATCATCAGCGCGGCGTCGGCCGGGGTGGCGATCCCCCCTGCGGTGAACAGCACCACCGGCAGCCGGCCCTCGCGGGCGACCTCGGCGACCAGCTCGTAGGGGGCCTGCAGCTCCTTGGCGGCGGCGTACAGCTCCTCAGCTGCAAGGCCGGCCAGGCGGCGGATGCCGCCGGTGATGGCGCGCATGTGCCGCACCGCCTCGATGACGTTGCCGGTGCCCGCCTCCCCCTTGGAGCGGATCATGGCCGCCCCCTCGGCGAGCCGGCGCAGCGCCTCGCCCAGGTTGGTCGCGCCGCACACGAACGGCACCTTGAAGCCCCACTTGTCCACGTGGTGGGCCTCGTCGGCCGGGGAGAGCACCTCCGACTCGTCGACGTAGTCGACCCCGAGCGCCTGCAGGACCTGGGCCTCGACGAAGTGGCCGATGCGGGCCTTGGCCATCACCGGGACCGTGACCGCCCGCATGATCTGGTCGATCAGCTCGGGGTCGCTCATGCGGGCGACGCCGCCCTGGGCCCGGATGTCGGCCGGCACCCGTTCCAGCGCCATGACGGCGACGGCTCCAGCGTCCTCGGCGATCCTCGCGTGGTCGGCGGTGACGACGTCCATGATGACGCCGCCCTTCAGCATCTCGGCCAGGCCGCGCTTGACCCGGGCGGTCCCGGTGACGTGGTTCGTCGAGTCCATGCTGGGGCGCTCCTTCGGTGCCGCCGCCGGGCGGGCAGGGCTGTTTTCTCTGCTCAGGGGGGCCGTCGGTCCAGGCTACGCCAAGGGCGCCGGGCTCATCAACGCGCCGGCGGCGGGACCCTGGTGGCTACAGCTCGCGGAGGGCCGCGACGCGCTCCTCGACCGGCGGGTGGGTCCGGTACATGCGCTGGAGCCACTGGTCGCCGGCCGGCTCGGGCGCCACGATCCACAGGTGGTCCAGGCCCGGCTGGGTGCCGGGCCGGTCCGGCCCCGAGCCCAGCTTGCCCAGGGCGCCGATCAGGCCGGGCGGGTAGCGGGTGAGGTAGGCGCCGGTCTCGTCGGCGTCGAGCTCGCGCCGGGCCGGGGCGGCCAGCCGCATGAGCAGGGCGAGCGGGGCGAGCGCGACGGCGGCGGCCCCGAGCAGGGGGCTGCCCCCGCGCCGGCGCGACTCCCGCAGCAGGCCGGGCGCCCCGCCGAGCACGACCGCCACCGTGCCGAGCCTGGCCGCGCCGCTGTGGACGTGCGCGAGCTCGTGGGCGAGCACCCCTTCCAGCTCGACCCGGTTCAGCGTGGCCAGGAGCCCGCGGGTGACCACGAGGGCGCTGTGGGCGGGGCCGCGCCCGACCGCGAAGGCGTTGGCGGCCCGCGCGTCGACCACATAGAGCCGGGGCACGGGCAGGCCGGCCGTCTCGGACAGCCCTTGCACCAGGTTGTGGTAGCGGGGGTCGCGGTCGGGGTCGGCTGGCACCGCACGCGACCGGGAGAGGGCGATGCGCTCGCCGAGCCCGGGCGCGAACCCGACCAGGAGCACGGCGAGGGCGAGCCCAAGGCCGAGGCCGAGGCCAGGCTGGCCGGCGAGCAGGCCCAGGACCAGGCCGAGCAGGCCCAGGGCGGCGGTGAAGGCGGCGACCACCTGGCGGTAGGCGCGCCGGTTGCGCCGGATCTGCTCGCTCAGGGGCAGCCCGGTCGACGGGACGTACGTGCCGGCCATCAAGGGATGAGGAAGATGCCGACCCAGACCCCGAACACCACGGAGGCGACGAGGAGGGCGAGGGGGGTGAAGCGTCCGTAGCCGAGGCCGGCCAGGCCCGGCCGCGGCTCGTGCTCGGCCCGCACGTTACGGTTCACCAGCCCGAGCAGTGGCAGCAGGAACAGGAACAGGACGCCCTGGACCAGGCCGAGCAGCGCGCCCCAGCCGACGAAGGTGGCCGACTCGATCTGCTGGAACACCAGCCGGTAGGCCAGGGCGAGCAGCGCGCCGAGGGCCACCTGGACCGCGACGCCGTAGATGTAGACCATCGGGGAGCGGTCCTGCACCAGCAGGCCTCCCTCGAACCGGAGCAGGTCCAGCCTGGTCAGCCGCAGGCCGAGGAACCCGGCGTACACGGTGACCATCACGATCGCCCCGGCGATCCCACCCCACAGGGCCGTTGCCACGTCCACCACTTGCCTCCTCACAGGTGCAGCCCGGGCCGGCCGCACGCCTCTCCACTCCTGAACCGGGGAGCCCGCCTCGAGCCACCCGCACCCACCCCGTCACGCCGCCCGCGAGTGTACCGGACCAACCGCCTCCGGCCGGCGCGACCTCACGGCAACCGGAGGGCTGTGGACAGCCCAGGCGCCGAGCCCTCCATCTCTGTCAAGTTTGCCCGGCCAGGTGTTCGCTGGCCGAACCTCGACTCGACCGCTACCGCTCGCAGGAGCGTCTCTGCATGCTCGTATCTCACCGCCCGCCGCTGCTATGGTGCCAGCATGCGCGACCCATCCTGGTACCCATGACCGTCGATGAGCTGCTCTCGTTCGTCGCCGCACTACCCGGCGCCCGTCCTCTTCCAGCCAACCCGCCTCTGACCAGCGCTGCGATGGTCGCCGGCATCGAGATGGCGGCGACAGGAACCACATCGGAGCAGGCGTTGCGAAGGACGTGGCGTGCGCGCCGCGGAACCGGCGCGACCCCGTTGCTCCTCGTCGCCGCAGATCCCGAACGTCCGGACTCCCTGCTCGCGCTCGGCGTGGTCGACGCCACCGGGCCGGTCCGGTCCATCGAGACGAGCGCGCTGGCCGACGTCGTCCAGCGCATCTCCACCCGCCCCCGCCTCGAGGCGATCCGCGAGCTGGCCACCGCGCTGGACCGGCTCGACCAGGGCGGCATTCCCGGGCTCAAGCTCCGCGAGCTGCTCACGCTGCACACCCTCGACGTCCGCCTACGCCGCGACCCTGCCCGCTGGGCCCGAGCCACCGAGACCACCAAGGCGATCGGCCGGGACGCCGACTGGAGGACAGTACTGACCAGCCTCGGGTACGACCTGGAGCGCCGTCGGCATCGAGGCTATCTCGCCCGGTTCGAGGGACGGCCGGTCATCGTCGTTCACCTCAAGGCAGATCCGGCCGAGTTCGGCCGTTTGGACGAGGACGGACGTCCTCCCGAAGGCCTGCTGCTCAACGACTGCCGGTCCGACGGCGCACCGTTCGGAGTCCTTGCCCACGGGAGCGGAGGCCGGCTCCGGCTCTTCGAGGCTGATCCCGCGCTGGGCTCCGCCGTCGCCCGCTACCTCGATGTCGACGCCGGGGCCCTTCGGGAGGAGGACCGGCCCTTCCTGGCCCTGCTCGGGCCCGAGTTCCTCGCCGAAGACGGTTTCGCCGCCCTGCAGGAGGAGGCTCGGGCCTTCGGCGCCCGGCTCCGGCGCCGCCTCGACGAGACGATCCGGCAGAGCGTGCTGCCGACGCTGGGACGCGCGCTCGGGCGCTGGGCGGTGCGGCAAGGCCAGGACCTGGCGGACGACGACACCCGACAAGAGCTGGAGCATGCCGCGCTGACGGCCGTGTTCCGGGCGCTCTTCCTGTTGTACGCGGAGGGTGCCGGCTATCTCCCCATGGACAACCGCTCCTACCGGCTGGCGTCGCTCTCCCACCTCGTCGAGGAGGCGGCCGAGACACGAGACCGCCTCAGTGGCCGCTCCACGGCGCTGTGGGACCAGTTCACGCTGCTGATCAAGGCCATGCGGAACGGGAACCCGGCGTGGGGCGTCCCGGCCTACAACGGCGCGCTCTTCGCCGCCGACGGGCTTGACGGCGCGGCCACCCTCGAGCGGGCGGCGCTCGCCGATCCCGACACGAGCGCGGTCCTGACCGGGATCGGGCTCGAGCCGGAGTCCGGCACGGGCGTCGACTACTCGACGCTGGACATCGGGCATCTCGGTCACATCTACGAGGGCCTGCTCTCGCTCCGACTCTCGCTGGCCGACGCACCGCTCCGCTACGACCCGCGAACCGACCGCTACGTCAGAGCAGCCGAGGGGGAGACGGTCGACGTCGAAGCAGGCGACCTGCTCTGGCAGACGCACGAGGGCGGGCGCAAGGGCGGCGGCGTCTACTACACCCGCTCCGAGCTGGTCCGCCACCTGGTCCGCCAGACCGTCGTGCCCGCCTACCAGGCACACCTGAACCAGGTGAGACGGACGGCGGCGACCGACCCCCTTGCGGCGGCAGCCGAGCTGTTCGACTTCGCCGTGCTGGACCCGGCCTGCGGCAGCGCGCACTTCCTCGTCGTGGTGGTGAACGAGCTGGCCGACCTCGTGATCCGCTTCCTGGCCGACACCCCCCTTCCCGCGGTTCGGGCGGCGATCGAGCGGCTCCGCGCCGGCGCGACCCGTGGCGTGCCCATCGAGGACGCCGCGCTGCTGCGCCGGCTGGTGCTCAAGCGCTGCGTGTTCGGGGTGGACGTGAGCGCCATGGGCGCGGAGGTCGCCAAGCTCTCGCTGTGGCTCGCCTCCTTCGTCCCCGGCCTGTCACTCGCCTACCTGGGCCGCAACGTGGTCGTGGGCAACTCGTTGGTGGGCGTCATGCGGCCGGAGGCCCTTCGTCGCTCGGGCACGACCGGTCAGGTGTCCTATCTGGACGAAGCGCTGGCCGAGGGACTGGCCGACGCCGCCGAGGCCGTCGCCCGCGTTGCAGAGAGCGACGACCGCACGCCCGACGAAGTCGATGCGAGCGAGGCCGCCGACACCGAGGGGCACCGGGTGACGGCTGCCCTGGAGCGCCTGTTCGACCTGTGGACCGCCGAGCCGCTCGGTGTCCCAGGAGCCCGCAACGAGGTCGAGCTACACGGCCCGGAGGTTCTCGAAGGAAGGACGAACGGGCTCGTAGGGAGCGCGACCGCCGCCCGCCGGCAGCACAGCTTCCTGCACTGGCCGCTGGCCTTCCCCAAGGTCTTCGCGCGGGCCCGTCCCGGGTTCGACGCGGTCATCGGCAACCCACCCTGGGAGGAGGTGACGGTCGAAGCCCTCGGCTTCTACGGCCTGTTCGCCCCAGGGCTGCGCAGCCTTCCCGAGTCGGAGCGAACTGTGGCGACCGACCGGCTGATCCGGGAACGACCCGACCTCGTCGACCGTTTGACCATCGAGCAGGCCCGCGCCGTGCTCGAACGGCAGTACTTTCCGACCGGGGAGTACGAGCCTATGCCCGGGGATCCCGACCTCTACAAGTTCTTCTGCCAGCGGTACCGAGGGCTGCTTCGCGACGAAGGCGTGCTGGGAGTCGTCCT
>DASYUT010000107.1 GCA_036000965.1 Actinomycetes bacterium | reverse complement strand
GGACCAGCTACATCGACACCCGCGACGTCGCCGCGGTGGCCGCCCGGGTGCTCACCAGCCCCGGCCACGAGCGCAAGGCGTACGCGCTGACCGGGCCTGAGGCCCTGTCCGGCGCTGAGGTGGCCGAGCGGCTGTCGGCGGCCACCGGCCGCCAGGTCCGCTACGTCGACGTCCCGCCCGACGCCTACCGCCGGGCGCTGGCCGGCGCTGGCCTGCCCGGCTGGCTGGTCGACCGCCTGATCGAGCTCAACACGATGATGGCGGCCGGCCACGCCGCCGGGGTCACTGACGAGGTGGCCACGCTGATCGGACGCCAGCCGCGGACGTTCGAGCAGTTCGCTGCCGGCCACTGGGCCGCTTTCGGCGGCTCGCAGTAGTCGCTGCCGGCGGCGTCGCTGTTGCCGCCTGGCTTCGGCCGTGGCCGGCCGCAGGTCCGCGCTGAGCTGGCGGCGGTGAGGTGGTCTCTCCACCTGCTCGGCCAGGTTGGATTGACACCGCGGCGTGGGAACGATCAGAGTCCGGTCGGCCAGGTCCCTCGGCGCACGACGCGTGGAGGTGGGCCGGAGGAGGCAGCAGCGTGCTCATTCTCGGATTGGTCCTGCTCGTCATCGGCTTCATCGCCAAGATCGCGATTCTGTGGACGATTGGGATCATCTTGCTGATCATCGGCGCCGTCTTGTGGATCCTGGGATCGATGGGACGCCCGGTTCGCGGCCGCCGGCACTACTGGTAGCGCCGAGGCGCGCCACCCCGTTGACCCGATGACGGTGCCGTACGAGCAAGGTGCCTGTGAGCGGGCATCTGTGGAGAGCACGCGAGGGCCGGCGGCTCTGGTTGCTGACCTGGGTGCCCGAGCTTGTGAAACGCGGGGGGCCGGAGGCCGCCCTGTCGTCAACGTCGCGATCTGTAGCCGGCATGGGAGGTGGCGGTGCGGCGTATCGGGTCACTACTGGTCGTCATCTGGCTGGTCATCGGCGTCGTCGCGGCGGCGCAGCGCGATTACTTCTCCGGTTCGAACGTCAACTGCGCCAAGCTGGGAACGATCGCGGTCACGATCGTCGCCGGCCCGTTGAACTACGTCGGTGTCAACCCGAAGGTCAAGTGCTAGCTGCCCCAACCGTCGAAGTAGGAGACGCAACTCCGGTCCCCGCTCGCCAGGGCTTGTCGATTGGCGGTGAATGATCTGGCGGTCGGGCGCGGGCCTCATTCGGCCTCATGAGCCAAGGCGCGGGGATCGGCGCCGGTCATTCCCTTGGTCATTCCACCATGGGCTACACCGCACGACAGAACGCCACCAGCCAGACGGCACACCTGACCTGAGCTGCGAGAGCAGCACGCGACAGGGCCTGGTAGACGGCTGTGGACGGACTCATAATCCGCCGACGTGGCGGCGGCTGAGACCGGGCTCATCAGCGGTGAGGCTTGCGATCTCCCGCCACTGCGCAAGCGGTAGGCCGTGAGGATCGGAGTTGAAGACCTGAACGCAGGTGAACATCACCTCAGAACGCAGGACTGGTCAGGACTCCTTGGCGATGGCGTCAACGGCGCCTCGGCTGGGCAGCGGACGGGCAGCAACCGGCGGCCGTGAGGGTCGGCAAGCCCACGGGCGGACCGTGGCAGACCGTGAGGCCGCGCACCGGCTCACGTCCTCGCTGAGCTGCGGTTCCGTCACGATCCTCCACCGTCTTGCAACCGGCGCCCTGCTTCCCCGCCGGGCCTGTGCAGACAGGCAAAGGACAGGCGATCACGATCCGGAGAAAAGGGGCTCTCTGGGGCCGAGCCGAGGGGCCCGACCCGGACCGGATCGGCGGGCGGCGCAACCGGCAAGGCGGCGCGCGGCGTGTGTGAGGCTAGTCGGTCGGGATACCGAGGCGTCATCGAGGCATGAGCACGATGGTGCCGGTCGTGGTGGATTCGTCCTCACGACCGACCTCGGGGTCAGCTACGAATGTGGCCAATCCTGCTCTCCCACCGCTCCCGAACGCTCACGAGACAGTGAGCACGAGCTTGCCGCGGGTGTGCTTGGTGGCGATCTTCGCGAGCGCGTCGGCCGCCTTCTCCAACGGGAAGGCATGGATCTCGGGCAGTCGCAGCGTGCCGTCCTCAAGCCAGCGCGCGAGCCTGGCGAGCTGCTCGGACGTCAACCAGGTCACGACGTTGGCGGCGCTGACGCCACGCTCGGCGAGCTCCTCCTTGTCGGCGCCGCCCACCGCGGAGGCGACGCGCCCGCCGGGCCGCAGCTGCTCGCTGAGGGCGGTCACGGCCGGCTTGTCCCCCACCAGGTCGACGATGGCGTCGATGCCGTCGGGATGGCGTGAGCGCACAGCGTCGCCAACCTCACCCGCGGTGTAGTCGATCACGTCGGCGGCGCCGAGTCCGCGCGCATAGGCGACGTTGCGCCCGCTGCAAACCCCCACCACCCGCGCGCCGCGCTGCGCGGCGAGCTGCACCAGGAAGCTCCCGACGCCACCGGAGGCGCCGATGACGAGCACGGTCTGGCTGGCGCCGAGGGCCACGGCATCCAGCAGTGTGAGCGCGGTGGCCCCGCCAAGGGGCACTGCCGCCGCTTGCGCGAAGTCGAGCGGGGTCGGCTTGCGCCGGATGGCGCCGGCGGACATGGTGGTCGTCTCCGCGTACGTGCCCTCGCCGAGGTACGGCTTGCCGACGGCGCCGAACACCTCGTCGCCCACCGCCAGGCCGTCGACCCCGTCGCCGAGGGCCTCGACCACCCCAGCCGCGTCGACGCCGGGGACCAGCGGGAAGCGGTGCTCCATCATGTCCCTGACATGGCCCTGGGCGACCACGGCGTCGAACGGGTTGACCCCGGCGGCCCGCACGCGGACCAGGACCTGGCCTTCGGCCGGCTCGGGGATGGGCAGCTCCCGCACCGATCCTGGTTTCCCGAAGCTGTCCAGCGCGAATACCCGCATGCCAAACCCCCCCTGGTCGTGCACGTGGACGAAGCGGCCGTGTCCCATAGGGATCCTATGGAGGTGCCGTGCACAGTCAACCCCGCCGACACAGCGGTGTCCACGACCAGAGCGAGCAAAGACGGCAATGACCGCCATGACCAGCCCTGACCCTCGGCGCTCCTCTTGCTCGACCCTCGGCGGCGCTTCCCTGGTGCGGGTGATCGCCCTCATGATGGGTCCGCGATCCGCTGTCGACACGAGGAGGCGCTCCGATGGCAGTCCCGCTGTCCCTCGGCCCGGTCCACCACCTGCGGCTCACGGTCACCGACGTCGAGCGGTCCCGGGCGTTCTACACCGAGCTGCTCGGGTTCCAGATCGCCATGGACGCCCCGCCGCCTGCCGACGACCCACACCACGACCTGACCATGGACCTGCTGCAGGGCGGCATCGTCATGGTCAACGGCGACCTGCTCCTGGGGCTGCGTCCGGTGGACGCCGAGCGGGCCGGCGACCGCTTCGACCCGTTCCGCTGCGGCCTTGACCACCTGAGCTTCGGTGTGGCCGGCAGGGCCGACTTGGAGCTGGCGATGCAGGCCTTCGAGGAACGCGGCGTGGAGCACGGCGGCATCAACGACCTGCCGCCGTTCGGCATCGCGGTGCTGCCGTTCAAGGACCCCGACGGGGTCGCGCTGGAACTCACCGCCCCGCTGTAGCCGGCCCAGCCGGATCGAGTGGTGGTGCTGGTCGGCGATGCCGTCCACGGCATGTCGCCCAGCCCAGGCGCTCGGCGACGACGAGCCACGGCCACGCCGAACGGGAACGCTGACCGCCTCCAGGCGGTGCCCTTCGCCTCTGGGCAGCAAAGCGCTGGGCAGCGGAGCCCGAACCCTGCACGGCCACATCCGCAGGCTGGTGGTCCAGCGCAGATGCTTTCCAACCTCAATTTGAGGGGGTGATCACCTTTCCTCCGCCTGGCGGCGTGGTCAGCACCCGCTCGACCGACCAGCCCTTGTGACACCGGCGGAGCAGCGTCTGGACCCGGATGCCCGTCCGTCGCGACCACTCCACGAAGGTGAGCGTCTCCCCGTTCCACGTGAGCACGTCGCCGCCGCTGTGTGGTATCGCGGCCGGCGGTCGGTCATCGCTGGGCGACCGGGAACGCGGCAAGTCCACGGACTGGTAGAACCGTCGCCGCTCGGGGTCCTCGCGCAGCGACAGGTCGGTCTCTCGTTCCAGCCTGCGCCGGAACTCCTCGTCGGTGACGGGCCGCTGGCCGAGAGGGATGTTCGGCGGGGAGCGGCGTCGCTCGTCGGTCACGTTGGACCTCCTCGACCTCGACGCCAGGGTAGCCGCTGGGCGGCCCCCGCGAGGCAGGTAGGCGAGCAGCACACGCCCAGGATGGGGTACGAGTAGGGCTCGGCCCCGCCGCTGTCTTGGAGGCGGAACCAGCCGACCGGGAGGGAGATGTCCTCCTGCACGGCCTGCTACCCACCACAATAGTCGCGACGCCGGTGTCACTCCTGCTGGCGCTCGGTACGTGTCGGGGTCGCTCCCGCCGCCAGTGGATCGAAGCCGGCCGGCCAGGCCGTTACTGGCGAGAACGTCGCTCCCCGAAGGTCGGTGCCTTCCAGGTTCGCACCCCGGAGGTCGGCCGCATCCAGGTCGGCAGCTTCGAGGTCAGCGTCGCGAAGGTCGGCATCGCGCAAGTCGGCGGCGTGCAGGCAGGCGTCGCGGAGCCGAGCCTCCCGCAGGTCCGCCTCGCGGAAGTCGGCCCCCGGAAGGGGCGTGGCCGACAGGCCGGCGAGGTGGAGATCAGCTCGGGTGAGGTGCTCCCGCCCCCTGCTCGCAGCACCAGCCAGCGGGACAGCCGGATATCTGGTAGAGATCACCATCGACACTTCCCCCTTGCACGATCATCCCGGTCCTCTACCACGCCTGTTCTACCCGGTCGGCGTACCGGTGCAATCTCTTGACCGCGGTAGCCGGTAGCCATACCCGCTGCGCAGACGTCCCAACCCTGCCCGCGCAGCGGTCCCCGCCCGCCCTGCTCGCGCAGCAGGTCCCGCCTGCTGCTCCTGACCGCAGCACCGGGCCTTGTGGATCGGGGCGGAACTCTGATGGTGCGGGGCTTCAACTCGCTCAGACGACGCCGGGGTGCGACACCGGCTGCCCCGCAGTGTCGTCGGCAGCCGTTGACTCTTACCAGGCTGCTGTGGAAAGGAGGCGCTGCCAGGGCCTGGTGGTCCCTGGGCTCGGGGACCTCGTGCGATGGTCCAGGTGCTGGACGACGGCGGCGGCCGCCGGTGCGCATCGTCGGCTGGGAGGGTACTGAACAAGGGCCAATCTGGCGCCTCCCCGACTGTAAAACCGCAGGTCAGCGCATTGGAGGACTGGGTCGCAGCGGGTTATTCAGCGCCCTCCTCTAGCCGCCTGCTGGGAGGTCGTGCGTCTGGGCGTGGGTGAGGCCGGCGAGTTCCATCAGCTCCGCCACCGGCGGGCCGGCAGACCGCAGCACGAGGTCGCCACCATCCTGGAGGGTCCGCGCAGACGCCCTGGCGATCGCGTCGACGCCTGCGGAGTCGATCAAGATCATGCCGGCCAGGTCGAGCACGATGTGATGGTGGCCCTGGCCCATCAGGTAGCTCAGGTACTGCCACAGCTGGTCGGCGGTGTGGACATCGATGTCGCCCTGCACGGTGACGATCGCGTACCCCTGCGAAGGCGTGACCGCGGACTGGGACAACAGGGCCATAGCGGCCTCCTTGCGTAGCAGCGACTTGTCCGGCTCTGAAGCCACAAGGTCAGCTGCTACCACCGAGCCGATCGAGAAGCCCGGGATCTCGGTAGGGTTGCTGGCAACCTATGAGCCTCTCGACAGTACGCCGTCCGGCGGCTACGGGCTACCTCAACCAACGAGCATTCCGTGCCGAAGCCGCGATGTAGGCGCCGACCACCGAGAAAGAGGGAGCTGCTGGCGCGGGCGGCTGGGGAATGAGGCAGACCAGGTCACTGGCACTACGGCCTCCGGACGGCGTGGCTATGGCCGTTGGTTGGCGATGACGTCGGCGGCGACGTCGACGACTCGGCGGCCGGAGGAGCGGGCCAGCTGGCGCAGGAGATGGAAGGCGCGCGAGGGGACCAGGCCCTTGCGCTCCATCAGGACGCCCTTGGCCTGCTCGATCACCGTCCGGCTGTCCAGGGCCTCCCGCAGCTGCGTCGCAAGCCGCCGCTGGTGGGCAGCCTCGGCCGCCACCGCGAGCAGCCGGCCGGTCATGGCCGCGAAGGCGCTCAGGGTCTGGACCTCGTCCTCCCGCCACAGGCGCGGCGTCTCGTCCACCACCGCGCAGGTGCCGAACAGCCGCCCGCCAGCCCGGACCGGTGCGGCGAGTACCGCACGCACGCCATGGCCGCTCGCGGCCGGCCCGAGCCGGGGCCAGCGACGGTCGGCGCGCACGTCCCGGGTCCAGACCGTGCGGTCACGGCCGAGCGCGTCGGCGCTCGGGCCGCCGCCCAGGTCTCGCTCGGCCTGCCCGAACGCCAGCGCGCCCACGCTGGTCGCGGTCGCCCAGCGCCCCGCCCGGTCTCATCGACCAGCACCAGCCCGGCACCGTCAGCCCGCAGCAGCCGTGCGGCCATGCCGACCGTCTCGTGCAGCGCACCGGCCAGGTCGGCCGGGGCGTGTGGCAGCGTCTCTCCGCCGGGTCGGGCAGGCGTACCGCCGAGCAACTCGCCGAGCAAGGCCGCATCGCTTGCCGTGCTCGACGGCTCGTCGTCCGGGTCCCGCACGAACGTGTCGTACTCCACCACGCCTTCCCCGAGGACCAGACCGACGCCACATCCGGTCCCGACCCGCACGGGGATCGGACGCAGACCCAGCCTCGGTGATCGGTTGTGGGCCGGCA
This sequence comes from Actinomycetes bacterium, assembly GCA_036000965.1. Taxonomy (NCBI): domain Bacteria; kingdom Bacillati; phylum Actinomycetota; class Actinomycetes; species Actinomycetes bacterium. The sequence continues at coordinate 16,206 of DASYUT010000107.1, read as the reverse complement.
CGCAGCAGGCTCGTCGCCGTTGCGGCCGGATTCTTTGCGTACCCCACGCAAGCCGACGCAGCCACGCCATGAGGGCCTCCACGCCGATGAGGGCCTCCACGCCGATGAGGACCTCCACGCCGATGAGGACCATCACGCCATGAGGACCTTCTGACGGGTCATCCTGATCCGGGACCCGCCAGATGGTCCCTGGCACGCCTGAGGTTGCGCTGGCGGCAGTCCCAGGGTGCTTGGCGCCCGCGAGCTCACCGCCGACTTCGGCGACAGGCCCCTGAGGTTGCGATGGCGGCAGTCCAGGCGTGCCGCACCGCCGGCTGCCTGGTGGGGCGAGCCCACGAGGCCTCGCGGTCCGGGTCGGCAGCTGAGGCGGTGCTGGTGGGGCGAGCTTACGAGGCCTCCGCGCTCCGGGTCGGCAGCTGCTCCGGTGCTGGCGAGCCCATCCCGTCCGGGGTGCTCCGGCGGGCCGGACGCCAGCTGGCCGCTCCCCGCGCCTGGCCGACCGTCTCCACCAGGTCGGCGATGGAGTCGACGATGCGGGAGGGCAGGTAGGGGAAGCGCTCGGCCTCTGCTCGGGTGGTGATGCCCGACAACACCAGGATGGTCTGCAGCCCGGCCTCGATCCCGGCCACCACGTCGGTGTCCATGCGGTCACCGATCATCACCGTGGACTCCGAATGGGCGTCGATCGCCCGCAAGGCCTCGCGCATCATCAGCGGGTTGGGCTTGCCGACGAAGTACGGCTTGACCCCGGTGGCCTTCTGGATCAGCGCCGCGACCGCGCCGGTGGCCGGGGTCGGCCCGGCCGGCGACGGCCCGGTCGGGTCGGGGTTGGTGGCGATGAAGCGGGCCCCGGCGTCGATCAGCCGGATCGCGCGGGTGATGGCCTCCAGGCTGTAGGCGCGGGTCTCGCCCAGCACGACGTAGTCGGGGTCGCGCTCGCTGAGGGTGTAGCCGACCTCGTGCAGCGCGGTGGTCAGGCCGGCCTCGCCGATGACGTAGGCGGTGCCGGCGGGGCGTTGCTGGTGAAGGAACCGGGCGGTGGCCAGCGCCGAGGTCCAGATGGCGTCCTCGGCGACGACCAGGCCGGTGGTGGCCAGCCGGGCGGCCAGGTCGCGGGGGGTGTAGATGGAGTTGTTGGTCAAGATCAGGAACCGGTGGCCGGTGTGTTGCAGGCGCCCGACGAAACGGTCGGCGCCGGGGATGAGCCGCTCCTCGTGGACCAGCACGCCGTCCATGTCCATCAGGTAGGTCTCGATCGTCGGTTGGCTGCTCATCGCATCGTTCGTCTTGCTCATCGCATCGTTCGTCTTGCTCATCGCATCGCCTGTCTTGCTCATCGCATCGCCCGTCTTGTTTGGAAGTCATCGGGAGCTACATGTGAAGCTGCTCACATATTGCCCAGCCAACGTAACGATCGTGTGTCTCTGGTGCAAGCATCAGATCAACAGTTGCAAGCAACGGCCGGGCTGGCCCCGGCTCAGGGTCGGGGGAGCCCGGTGAGCAGCTCGCCAGCCGTGGGCGGGTGCGCGCCGCGGCGGCTGCAGGTGATCGCGGAGGCCAGGACCGCCTCGTCGAGGACCTCGGCGAGCGGGCCGGTGCCGATGGCGCGGAGGTCGCCACGCCGGTCCGTGCCGAGCAGGCCGAGGCGGTAGAGGCCGGCGAGCAGGCCGCTGGTGAAGGCGTCGCCCGCGCCCACGGTGTCGACCACGGCGACAGGCCGGCCCGGCCGCCGCACCACGCCCGCCTGCCGGGCCACCGCCACCACGCCATCGGGACCGAGGGTCACCGCGACGATCGCAGGACCGCTCGCGAGCCACGCCTCGGCGACTTCCTCGGGCGCTCGGCCTGGCAGCAGCCACCTGAGGTCCTCGGCGCTGGCCTTGACCACGTCGGCCAGCGCCACCAGGCCCTCGATGCGGCCTCGGACGTCGTCGGGGCTGCCCATCAGCAGCGGCCGGCAGTTCGGGTCGTAGGAGACGGTCACCACCCCCCGGGCCCGCGCGAGCAGCCGGCTCAGGACGTCGGCCCCGGGCTGCATGGTGAGTGCCAGCGAGCCCGCGTGGAGCGCGACGACCCGGCCGTCGAGGACGCCCGCGAGCTCGGGGTCGCGCCACTGCCAGTCCGCGGTGCCCTCGACCCGGAAGTCGTACTCCGCTCCTCCGTCAGGGCCGAGCGCCACGATCGCCAGCGACGAGGGCTCCTCGGCGCGCGCCGCGAAGGCCAGGTCGACGCCGTTGTCGGCCAGGTGCGCGCGGATGCGACGGCCGAGGAGGTCGTCGGCGATGCGGGCGACCATGCGCACGGGCACATCCAGCCGGGCAAGACCTACGGCGACGTTGGCCGGGCTGCCGCCCGGGGCCGCCTCGAACAGCCAGGGGCGGCCCGCTGGCACGAGGTCGATCAGTGCCTCGCCGGCGACCACGACGGCCCCCGGCTCGTCGTGCCCGCCAGACCCTGACCCGCCCCTGGCCGCGGTAGTGGCCGAGCTCGGGAGCAACCCCATCACCGCCTCATGTCCTCAGCAACCTGGTCAGTCCTTCAGGCAACCTGGTCAGTCCCGGTGCACGCGGATCCGGCCGGTCGACGCCCGCACCTCGACCAGGTAGCGACCCGGGCCGGGCGTGTTGCGGGTCTGCCAGCCACGCGCGGTCCGCTCGAGCGCCTGGGCCGCGAAGTTGTTGACGGCCAGACCGTCCACCCGGAGCTCGAGGCCAGCCGTCCTGGGCACGTAGAGGTCAACCAGACCCGCCGAGACCCGCAGGTCGACCCGCACGTGCCTGACTGGCTGGCCGAGGCGGACGGCCAGGCGGGAGACGCCGGCACCGACCCTGACACCCCGCACGTCGAGGTCGCGCAGGTCGAGGTCGGTCGTGAGCGCGCCCCCGTCGACCTCGACCTCCCAGGGCAGACCGGTCGAGAGCCTCGCCGACCAGTCGCTGCCCCGGTTGCGGGCGAGCAGGCCGTGCTGGCCGGTCGCGCGGAGGTCCACCACTGCCGTGCTGCCGCTGGTCGACACGCTGGCGCTCGGCGCGCCGGGCGAGCGTAGCTGCGCGTCGTACAGGCCGGTCGCGCCCGGGCCGACCCGGAGCCTGCCGCTGCCCAGTGAGACCCGCAGCACTGCCTGGTCGGCGCCAGCGGGGACCGGCCCGCTCTCGGCGACGTCGGTCCCCGCGCCAGGGGGGGACAGCGACAGGACCACCGGGGCGGCCAGCGCCAGGACCACGAGCAGCCCGCCGACGGTGCGCAGCGAGCTCCGCCCCACCCCCTTGCCGAGCCGCTCGAGGCCCAGGCCGACGAGCACCAGCGGGACCGCCACCAGCACGGTCTGCACCAGCGAGGTGACGCGGGTGGCGAGGGCGGCCGTGGTGGCGCCCAGACCGGCGACGAGCACCGTCAGCCCGGTCCAGTAGGCGCCGCTGCCAGAACGGCGGCCACCGGCAGGCTGGAACGCCTCGGCGCCATCCGTGTCCGCCGGGTCCGCCGGGTCCGCCGACGCCGGGTCCGCCGGGTCCGCCAGCGGCCGGGTCCAGACCGCTCCAGGGTCCCCCGCCGTGCCCGCCGTGCCCGCCAGGGGCCGGGTTCGGACCGGTCCAGAGCCCCCCGCCGGGTGCGGCCCTGGCTGCTCGCTCACTGGCGCCCCCTCCCGTGCGACATCCCGTCGGACCCACCCGCCATGCTCACCGGCGCCTACGGAGTATCCGCCTCCTCGGCGCCGACCGGAAGCTCCCGGCGTCTCCCCTCGTCCCGGGTCATCGCAGCAGGCCCATCTCCGGCGCGGTCGCCCGGGCGACCTCGTCCCGGCGTCTCCGTCCCGGGTCATCGCAGCAGGGCTTCGAGGAGGGCGGCGGCGTCCCGCCCGACGCGGCGGGCCCCGGCCAGCTCGGCCCTGCGGGCGGCCAACCCTTCGCGCACGCCGGCATCGACCAGCCTGGCCAGGTTGACCGTCACCGTGGCAAGGCCGCCCTCGAGCGCCGCGAGCAGCAGGTGCACGGCGGTGAGCTGGTCGCTGGCGGTCCTGGCCAGGCCCCGGCCGGCCAGCTCGGCGGCCAGATCCAGGCTGCGGCAGGCCAGCTCGGCCGTGCCGAGCGGGACGAGGGAGGCGTCCACCACGGCCGCCTGGGCCGCCCGGGCCGCCCGCTCGTCGCCGCCCGCGGCCCGGGCCGCGCGGGCGGTGGCCACCAGCCGCTCGTAGGCGTCCGCGTCCGCCCCCTCCCTGACCAGGAACTCGGCCCGCAGCGCGTCGGCCTCGGCAGCCAGGCGGCCCAGGGCACCGGCGCGCTCCTGCTCCGCCTTGCGGGCCCCGATCCGGGCCGCCATCGCGAGCAGGGCGCAGCCGAGCGCCCCGGCGACCGCGGCCGCGCTACCACCGCCCGGTACCGCAGTCGGCACGGCATATGCCTCGAGCCAGGGATGCTCGCCGAGCCTGGGCTTCGCGCTCACCACGCACCTCTGGTCGTGCCGCGCTCGGCCAGGGCCTTCCTGATCCGCTCCTCGACGAGCCGGTCCGGGGAGAAGTCGAGCAGCTTCAGGGTGGCCGGGTCGGTACCTTCGAACGCGGCCTCGGGCGCCAGGCCGACCAGCTCGGAGCCGGCCACCCGCACGCCGGCATGCTCGGCGAGCCGCGCGACGGCCGCGAACGCGGCCGCCGGCGGAGTCACCCGGAAGTCCAGCAGGTTCATCGAGACCTGGACCATGCCGCGGCCTGGGAGCGCGAACCCCAGCGCCCGCACCGCGGGCAGGCCGCCGTCGCGCGCCCGCACGGCGGCGGCGATGCGCCGGGCCAGGGCCAGGTCGTCGGTGGCAAGGTCGACGTTGTAGGCGACCAGGAAGGACCGGACCCCGACCGCGCTGGCACCGGCCGTCGGGTGCGGGGCGGGGCCGCCGAAGTCGGGCGCCCGGGCCGGGTCGGCCGCCGCGGTCCGCAGCAGCTCCTCGAAGCCCCGGCCGCGGACCTCCGGCAAGCTGGCCCGGTGCGGCCTTTCCGGGCGGGCCGCTGCACCGTAGAGGTAGGCCGGGATGCCGACCTCAGCGGCCAGCCGCCGGCCGGCCGCCTCGGCCAGGACCACGCAGTCGGCCAGGGCGACCTGGCCGAGCGGGACGAACGGCAGCACGTCGAGCGCGCCCATGCGCGGGTGGGCGCCGGTCTGCCTGGTCAGGTCGATCAGGCGGGCGCAGGCGGCCGCCCCGGCCACGGCCGCCTCGACCAAGGCCTCCCCCGGCCCGGCCAGGGTCAGCACCGAGCGGTTGTGGTCGGGGTCGGACGAGCGGTCGAGCACGAGCACGTCCGGATGAGCCCTGGCGAACGCGTCGACGATCTCGTCGACCACCTCCGGGCGGCGCCCCTCCGAGAAGTTCGGGACGCTCTCGACGAGCCTGTCAGCGCCCATGGAGGAGGCTCCCCTCCACGTCCGCGGCCAGGATGCCCGTGTCCACACCGGAGCGAGCGATCACCGTGCCCGCCTTGACCACCACCCGGGCCAGGTTCACGCCGAGGTGGTAGGCCAGGTCCAGGTAGGAGCGGCCCTCGAGCACCACCAGGTCGCAGGCTGACCCGGGCGCGAGCCGCCCGGCCCGGCCGCCCCGCCCCAGCGCCCGGGCCGCGCCGTCGGTGGCCGCCAGCAGCGCCTCCTCCGGTGTCAGCCCCCCGTGCACGCAGGCCAGCGCGACCATGAGCTGCATCGACTCGCAGTAGCAGGTCCCCGGGTTGCAGTCGGTGCCGAGCGCCAGCGTCACTCCGGCGTCCCGCAGCACCCCGGCCGGGGCCGAGCGCCCCGTGCGCAGCAGGAAGCTCGTGCCAGGCAGCAGCACCGCGACCGTGCCGGCTGCCGCCAGGGCCCGCGCCTCCTCCGGCTCGAGGTAGAGCAGATGGTCGGCGGAGACGCATCCCTGCTCGGCCGCGAGCGCCGCCCCGCCGGTCGAGCCGAGCTCGTTGGCGTGCAGCTTCGGCGCGAGGCCGGCGCGCCGCCCCGCCTCCAGCACCCGCCTGGACTCCTCCACCGTGAGCGCCCCGCGGTCGCAGAAGGCGTCCACGAACTCGGCCAGCGGCGCGCAGGCTGGCAGCATCTCGTGCTCCAGCAGGTCCAGGTAGCCGGCCCGGTCGGCGGCGAACTCGGCCGGGATCAGGTGGGCGCCGAGGAACGTCGGCACCACCTCGACCCGGGTGCGCGCGGCCAGGCTGGCGAGCACCTCGAGCGAGCGCCGCTCGTCGGCCACGGTCAGGCCATACCCGGACTTCGCCTCGAGCGTGGTCGTGCCGTGCAGCGCGGCCCGGACCAGGCGGCCGGCCGTGGCCGCCTCGAGCTCCGCGCCGGATGCCGCCCGGGTCTCCCGTACCGTCCGGTTGATGCCACCACCGGCCGCCAGCGCCTGCTCGTAGCCGACACCGCGCAGCCGGGCGGCGAACTCGTCGGCCCGGTCGCCCGCGAACACCAGGTGGGTGTGGGCGTCCACGAAGCCGGGCACCACCGCCATCCCCTCGGCGTCCAGGCGGACCGTGCGCCGCTTGTCGAGCGGCAGGTCGGGCAGGTCGCGCTCGGGACCGGCCCACAGCACGGTCCCCTTGCTGGCCGCGACCGCGCCCCGCTCCACCAGCCCGAGCGGGCCGGCCCCGAGCCCGGGATCTGCTGTGACCAGCTGCCCCGCCCCGGTGAGCAGGAAGTCGACAACCCCGGTCACGTGGCCGCGCCCACCCCCCCTGGGTTCCCATGCTTCCCGTGCGGGGCCACGGCGTCGCCGGCCCCGGCATCGCCGGCCCCGGTGACCATGGGCAGGTCGAGTCCGCGCTCGCGGGCCACGTGGACCGCGGCGTCGTAGCCGGCGTCGGCGTGGCGCATCACCCCGGTGCCTGGGTCGTTGGTGAGGACCAGCTCGACCCGGCGCGCCCCCTCCTGGCTGCCGTCGGCCACGACCACCACGCCAGCGTGGATGGAGCGCCCGATCCCGACGCCGCCGCCGTGGTGGACGCTCACCCACGACGCCCCGGAGGCGGTGTTCAGCAGCGCGTTGAGGATCGGCCAGTCCGCGATCGCGTCCGAGCCGTCGGCCATCGACTCGGTCTCCCGGTACGGGGAGGCGACCGACCCCGAGTCGAGGTGGTCGCGGCCGATCACGACCGGCGCCCGCAGCTCCCCCCGGGCGACCAGCTCGTTGAAGGCCAGCCCGGCCTGGTGCCGCTCGCCGTACCCGAGCCAGCAGATCCGGGCCGGCAGCCCCTGGAAGTGGACCCGCTCCTGGGCCATGCGCAGCCAGCGGGCCAGGTGCTCGTCGCCGCCGAACAGCTCCAGCACCGCCTGGTCGGTCCGGGCGATGTCGGCCGGGTCGCCCGAGAGCGCGGCCCAGCGGAACGGGCCCTTGCCTTCGCAGAACAACGGCCGGATGTAGGCGGGCACGAACCCCGGGTACGCGAAGGCGTCCGTGAACCCGGCCGCTCGCGCCTCCCCGCGCAGGTTGTTGCCGTAGTCGAACACCTCGGCGCCCGCCCGCATGAACCCCACCATCGCCTGGCAGTGGGCGGCCATCGACTCCCGGGCCTGCTTCACGTAACCGTCCGGGTCGTCCCGCCTGGCCGCGGGCGCGTCACCCGGGTCGACCCCGCTCGGCACGTACCCCTCGAGCGGGTCGTGGGCCGAGGTCTGGTCGGTCACCACGTCCGGCCGGAACCCGCCCGCGAGCAGCTCCGGAAGCACGTCGGCCGCGTTGCCGGCCAGCCCGACCGACACCGCCCGGCCCTCCCGGGCCGCCGCCTCCACCCGCTGGACCGCGTCCCGCAGGTCGTCGGCCCGCTCGTCGAGGTACCCGGTGGCCAGCCGGCGCTCGATCCGCTCCGGGTCGACCTCCACGCAGAGCGCCACGCCCTCGTTCATCGTCACCGCGAGCGGCTGCGCCCCGCCCATCCCGCCCAGGCCGGCGGTGAGCACGACCCTCCCGGCCAGGCTCGGCCAGCCCCTGGCCGCCGCCAGCGCCGCGAACGTCTCGTAGGTGCCCTGCAGGATCCCCTGGGTGCCGATGTAGATCCACGACCCGGCCGTCATCTGCCCGTACATCGTCAGGCCGGCCGCCTCCAGCTTCCGGAACTCCTCCCAGGTGGCCCAGGCCGGCACCAGCAGGGAGTTGGCGATCAGCACCCGGGGCGCGAACGAGTGGGTCTGGAACACCCCCACCGGCTTGCCCGACTGCACTAGCAGCGTCTCGTCGTCCCGCAGCCGGCGCAACACCGCGACGATCCGGTCGAACGACGGCCAGTCCCGCGCCGCCCGTCCCGTGCCCCCGTAGACAACCAGGTCGTCGGGACGCTCCGCCACCTCCGGGTCCAGGTTGTTGCAGAGCATCCGCAGCGCGGCCTCCTGCTGCCAGCCGAGGCAGCTCAGCTCCGGACCTCTCGGCGCGCGCACCCGCCTCGCACCCTCCATGACGGTCCGCTCCCTTCTCCACTTCCCCGCCGCGGGTCAGCGCAACGGCCCGACCACCCGCTCAGCCGCGTCCACCAGCACCCCCGAGGCGACCTGGCCCTCGACGGCGGCCAGGTCGGGAGCGAGGTAGCGGTCGGAGCCCAGGACGGGCACCTCCTGCCGCAGCCTCTCGAGCACGGCGCCCACCGCCGGCCCGGGTGCCAGCGACTCGCCCTCGTCCTTCGCCTGCCCGACCCGCAGGTCGATCGCCTGGGCCGCGCAGAGCGCCTCGATCGCGACTGTGCGGCGCACGTTGGCGACCACGCGGCGCAGCTTCAGCCCCGCGGTCCACCCCATCGACACGTGGTCCTCCTGGTTGCCCGAGGTCGGGATCGAGTCCACCGACGCCGGGTGGGCCAGCACCTTGCAGTCACTCACCAGTGCGGCCGCCGTGTACTGGGTCAGCATCAGCCCCGAGTTCAGCCCCGGGTCGCTGGTCAGGAACGCAGGCAACCCGTGGTTCAGGGCCGGGTCGAGCAGCCGGTCCACCCGCCGCTCCGAGATGTCGGCCAGCTCCGCCAGCGCGATGGCCAGGAAGTCGAGCACGAACGCGAGCGGCTCGCCGTGGAAGTTGCCGACGCTGACCACGTCGCCCGAGTCCGCGAAGACCACCGGGTTGTCGGTCACCGAGGCGAGCTCCCGCTCCACCACCCCCCGCGCGAACGCGATCACGTCCCGGCACGCCCCGTGCACCTGCGGGGCGCACCGCAGCGAGTACGCGTCCTGGATGGCATGGTCGGAGTGCCGGTGGCTGGCCAGGATGGGCGAGCCGCCCAGCAGCCGGCGCAGGTTCGCCGCGCTGTCCCGCTGCCCCGGGTGTGGGCGCAGCTCGTGCACCCGGGCCTGGAACGGCCGGTCCGTGCCGAGAAGCCCCTCGATCGACATCGCGCAGGCCACGTCCGCCATCGCGGCCAGCGCCTCGGCGTCGGCCACGGCCAGGCAGGCCAGCGCGAGCATCCCCTCGGTCCCGTTGACCAGCGACAGCCCTTCCTTGTAGGAGAGCGCCAGCGGGGCAAGCCCGGCCCGGCGCAACCCCTCGGCAGCCGGCATCCGGGCGCCGTCCACCAGCACCTCGCCCTCGCCGAGCAGCGGCAGCGCCAGGTGCGCGAGCTGCGCCAGGTCACCCGACGCCCCCACCGACCCGTGCTCAGGGATCACCGGGGTCACCCCCGCCGCCAGCAGCGCCAGCAGCGCCTCGACGATCACGGGCCTGACCCCCGAGAACCCCTGAGTCAGGGTCCGGGCCCGCAGGAGCTGCATGGCCCGCACCACCTCGACGTCGAGCGGGTCGCCGGTGCCGGTCGCGTGAGACAGCACGATCCTGCGCTGCAGCTCCTCGAGGTCGCCTGGAGCGACCGCGGTGTTGGCGAGCAGGCCGAACCCTGTCGACACCCCGTACACCCGCCGGCCCTCGGCCACCGCCCGCTCGACCACGTCCCGGGCCGGCGCCATCCGCGCCCGCCCGTCCTCGCCCAGCTCCACCGGCACCTGCTCACGGGCCACCGCCACCACGTCGGCAACCGAGAGCGGGCCCCCGGACAGCACGATGCGGTCCAGCCCGACGTCCTCGCCCAGCCGTGTCATGCTCGCATCCTACGGCACCCGCAGCCGGCCCGGCCCACTCGCTGACCGGCCCACCCGCTGACCGGCCCGGAAGGGCGGGGTGGGCAGCGGCGCCCGGAACGGGTTTCAGCCGTCGGCACCCGAGTCATCCCCTTGGCACCACCTAGCAGGAACTCCTGGTTATGCGCTTGGACGAGGCAGCTATACGAGATCGGTATGCGGAAGTTGCGCTTCAACAGGTGCAAGATGACGGAACTTGGGCCATGCTGGTGTTGCGTCCCGGCGCTGACCGGGGTGAGCGAGGAGACGACGACATGGGCACCGACTTCCCTGGCGATACCGGTACGACAAGCACCCTGCAACGCGAGGTGTGCGACAAGTGCGGCTCGCGCATGTTCCTCCAGGGCTCGGCCTTAGGGTTCGAGCGCTGGGAGTGCCCGAAGTGCCACCAGGTCGTCGGCATCGACCGCGACCCCGACACCGGGCACCGCTTCCAGATCGACCGCGGGCAGCCCTGGAACTACTCCCCGGACGCGTTCAAGAACTGACGCTCCGGCACCGGCTGCGGCACCGGCTCGACGCGAGCCGGACCCCCGGCCATCGGCGGCCGATATTGGCGGGCCCACCTGGGCTCGTTCTTGCTCCCCCTGGCAGCAACCTGGGTCCACCCCCACGCCACCCCCGACCTTCCTGAACGCCTCCGGCCCGCGCACACGGCCGCCCCCAGCCGGCTCCGGCCCGCAGCCGCCACCCTTCCGCGGCTCACGAGCCACGAGGCTGGGGCTCGACGGGTGCGGGCTCGGCCGCGTCGAGGGCGAGCGCGACCGGGTCCAGGCCCGAGCGCAGGAAGTCCAGCATGGCGGCGGACCGGTCGCAGTCCTTCACGGCGACGACCTCGTAGCGGGCGAGCCGGCACGACCAGCCGAGCGCGGTGAGGGTCGCAAGCGCGTCGGCGGCGTGACGGCAGCTGGACCGGACCGCCTCCCCGAGCGCCCGCACCGCGTCCGGGCCGACCACGGTCCCCTCGCCCAGTTCCCACCCAGGCGGGAAGTACAGGTGCACCCGGCAGCGGGCCATGATGCCTCCTCTCACGCTCCGCCCGGATGCTGCCGCACCCGGCCGGCCCCTGCCTGGCGTCGTCCACAGCCCCGGGGTTGGCAGCGCCGGGCGGGCAGCCACAGCGCCCTTGCCGCTGTGGCTGGTGACCGTCGCTGCCAGCAGACGAGGGGGACGAGCCTCGCGCGCCTCGAGCAGGACGCATGGACGCCCGAGCGGGCGGCGTGGCGTTCGGGCGCTGCTACGATGCGGGCGCGCCGGCCCGACCCGTCCCGTCCGTCCCAGCGAGGATGCCCGCGTGTCCGAGACCTCCGTCCACCTGGTCCGTCACGGGCAGGTGCTGAACCCGAAACGGGTGCTGTACGGGCGCCTGCCCGGCTTCAACCTGTCGGACCGCGGTCGCACGCAGGCGGACCTGCTCGCCCGGCACTTCGCCGCGGTGCCACTGGCTGGTGTGATGTCCAGCCCGCTCGAGCGGGCCCAGCAGACCGCCAGGCCCATCGCGGCGGCGCACGGGATCAAGGTCGAGACGGACATCCGGCTCATCGAGGCGGGCAACGTGTTCGAGGGTGCCGCCGGCAACGTCCTCTGGTACCTGCTGCGGCATCCGGCGATGTGGTGGAAGCTGCGTGACCCGAGCGGACCGTCGTGGGGGGAGCGCAACATCGACCTGGCCACGAGGATGCAGCAGGTGGTCGGGGCGGTCCGCGGGCGGTTCGCGAGCGGCCAGGTGGTGCTCGTGTCCCACCAGGCGCCGATCTGGGTCTGCCGGCTGGCGTTCGAGCGGCGCTCGCTGACGCACTGGCCGAACCGGAGGGAATGCTCTCTCGGCAGCGTGACGACGCTGGTGTTCGACGGGGACCGGCTGGCCGGCGTGCACTACACGGAGCCGGCCGCGGCCGCGCTGCTAGGCGCCGGCCCGGACCGGGCTGGCGCCTAGCGCCGGCAGGTAGTCCGGATGACCGCCTGTCGTGGCATGCGTCGATTCTCGCCGACCCGCCCCGGATCGACCACAGCGCGGGCCCTCGGCATGATGGATGGCGTGGAAGGGGCGCAGCGGTCCGGTGGCCCGGGGAGCGGGCAGGCGACGCTGTGGGCTGCCGCCCTCGACCCGGCCGACCGGGCCGCGCTCGACCCGGGTGTGCCGACCGACCTCAACCGCCGGCCCGACGTCCTGGTGGTCGGGGGCGGCGTCGCAGGCCTGGCCACGGCGGTGTTCTGCCGCCGGGCGGAGCTTGGCAGCGTGCTGGTGGTGGAGGCCGGCCGGCTGGCCGGGGCCGCCTCCGGAGGCGCCGCCGGCGTGCTCGCCCCTGAGCTGCACCAGCTCACCGACCCGCCCTCGTTCGTGACGCTGGCCCGCTCCAGCCTGGCGCTGCACCGCCGGCTCGACCAGGAGTGGGATGGCGCCCTGGGGCTGAGGTGGGCGCCCCGGCTGCTCCTGCCCGACCGGCCGCCGGCCGGGCTGCGACCGTGGCCCGGGGTCGAGCTGCTCGACGGCCGCCAAGTGGCCGAGCTGGAGCCCGCCCTCGCCCCGGTGTCCGGGCCTGGCCTGCTCACCGTCGACCAGGCCCAGGTGCACCCGCTCCGCCTGGCCGCCGTCCTGGCCCGCCGGGCCGGCAGCGTGGCGACCGGGGTCGCGATGACGGGCGCCGCGACGACCGGGGGCCGCATCGCCACGGTGCACACCACCGCGGGCGAGCTGCATCCGGGGGTAGTGGTCTTCGCGACCGGGCTGGCCCCCCTGCCCTGGGTGCGCATCCCGCAGCGGCTGGTCAAGGGCCACCTGGTCGCCACCAGGCCGCTTGCATGCCGGCTACGCGGCGGCGTGCACCTGCCCGGCTTGGGCGTCGGGCCCGTGCCCGGTGGAGGCCTGCTCGCCGGTGGCACCCGGGACGAGGGCGACCTGTCGTCGGCGGTCCGCCCCGAGGTGGTCGAGCGCATCCGGCGCCGGCTGGGCGAGCTCCTGCCCGCAGCGCAAGGGGTGCGCCTGACCCACCGGTGGTGCTGCTTCAGGCCGGCGACCTCCGACGGCCAGCCGGTGCTCGACCGGGTGCCCGGGACCGACAACGCATGGGTGAGCGCCGGCCACGGCGGGACCGGGATCCTGCTCGCACCGGCCGCCGGCCGCGCGCTCGCCACCTGGATCGTGACCGGCCAGCGCCCCGACGAGGTGGCCGGCCTCGGGCTTTCCCGGTTCGGCTGACACCGGGGTCGGGCGGGGCCACGACACAGGCGAGCCGCCTCCCCTCCCGGCGCGCTTCCCGAACCTGCTCGCCAACGGCCCGGCCGGCATCGCGGTCGGCATTGCCACCAACATCCCGCCCCGCAACCTGGGCGAGGTCATCGACGGCGAGGAGGGCGAGGACCTCCCCCACGCCGCAGGTGTCACAGAACCAGGAGCCAGGTACGGTCAGTCGTCGGCGCCGAGGAGGGCGAGGAGGTCGTCGCCGTAGCGGTCGAGCTTGGCCGGTCCGATGCCCTCGACGGCGAGCAGCTCGCCTCGGCTGCGGGGCCGGCGCTCGGCCAGCGCTTCCAGGGTCCGGTCGTTGAACACGACGTAGGCAGGTACGTCGTCGGACTTGGCTCGCTCGCGGCGCCAGGCGCGGAGCTTCTCGGTGAGCGGCGAGCCGGCCCGCGCGCTGCTCCCCGATCCCCGCGCGCTGCTCCCCGATCCCCGGGCGATGCCGGCCGCGACCGCCCGGGGCCGGACGCGCGTTCCGCCCGGAGGGACGAGGTCGTCCAGAAAGCGGGACGGGCGCCGGGGCTGCTCCCGCCCCGAGGGGCCCGCGCGCCGGGCCGACCAGGCGAGCCACAGGTGCACCCGGGCCCGGGTCAGCCCGACATAGAGGAGGCGGCGCTCCTCGGCCACCTCGTCGGGTGTGCTGGCCTGGCGGATGGGCAGCGTGCCCTCTTCGAGAGCGGGCAGGAGCACGGCGTCGAACTCGAGGCCCTTGGCCCGGTGGTAGGTGAGCAGGTTCACCCCCCCGCCGACGCCGTCGCTCTCGTCGGCCGCCCTGCTCGCAACCTCGGCCAGGAAGGCGGCCAGGTCGGCCCGCTCGTCGCGGGCCTCGAGCCGCTCGGCGAGCCCGAGCAGCGAGACCAGCGAGGCGTGGCGCTGGCGAGCCTCCTCGCCGTCGGGTTCCTGGTCGCGCCGGAAGTCCAGCCGCTCGAACCAGATCGCCTCGAGGGCGTCGACCAGCCCACCGCCGGCCGCGCGGGCGGACCGGGACCGCAGCACGGCGAGGGCGCCGCGGACCTCCGGACGGCGGAAGAACAGCTCGCCCCGGACCTGGTAGCGGATGCCGGCTCCGCTCAGCGCCTCCTCGAGCGGCGGGATCTGCGCGTTGGTGCGGACCAGCACGGCGATCTCGTCGGCGGGGACGCCCAGGTCGACGAGCCGGCCCGCTTCGGCGGCCAGGGCCTTGGCCTCGGCCTCGGCCGACTCGAAGGCCTGTACGCTCGGGCCCGGCCCGGATGGCCGGGTCGCGACCAGCCGCTTGGCCTGCGCGCGGCCGGACCGGGCGAGCAGCCGGTTGGCCATGGCGAGCACCTCGGGCGTGGAGCGGTAGTTCTCCTCCAGGCGGACCACGTGCGTGCCGGGATGGCGGCGGACGAAGCCGGTCAGGTACTCGCTGGACGCGCCGGTGAAGGTGTAGATGGTCTGGTCCTCGTCGCCGACCACGGCCAGGTCGTCGCGGTCGCCCAGCCAGGCTTCGAGCAGGGCCTGCTGCACGGGGTTGGTGTCCTGGTACTCGTCGACCGAGAACCAGCGGTACCGGCCGCGGATCTCCTCGGCCACGTCCTCCCTGGTCCCGATCGCCTCCAGCGTGAACGCGAGCATGTCCTCGAAGTCGATCCGGCCGGCGCGCTGCTTGGCGCGCTCGTAGCGGCGGAACAGGCCGGTCATGAGGTCGGCTGGCACCGGCGGGGTGCGGCCAAGGCTCTCCACGGCGCCCTGGTAGCCCTCCGGGTCGAGCCGCCTGGCCTTGGCCCACTCGATCTCGTCGGCCAGGTCCTTGAGGGCGGTGAACCGGTAGCCGCCGGGTAGTGACCGCTGCAGGGGGGCGAGCAGCGGCGCCTTGGAGTCCAGCACCTCGGGCAGGGCCTTGCCCGACACCCGGGGCCAGAAGTACCGGAGCTGGGCGAGCGCTGCGGCGTGGAAGGTGGCCGCCCGGACCCCGGGGAAGCCGAGCCCGGCGAGTCGCTCCCGCATCTCGCCCGCGGCCTTCTCGGTGAAGGTGACGACGAGGACGTGGCCGGGGTGCACGGCGTCGGTCGCGATCGCGTAGGCCACCCGCCGCGAGATCACCCTGGTCTTGCCGGTGCCGGCCCCGGCCAGGATGCAGACTGGCCCGGCGGTCGCCTCGACGGCCGCCCGCTGGGCGGGGTTGAGGTCGTGGGTGAGGAACTTCGGGTGCATGGCCGCAGTCTCCCACAGGCGCCCGACCGCAGACCCCGGTCGTCAACAGGCCTCGGGATCATCCACATGCTGCACCCCCGCGCTCCGGGCGCCCCCTGCCGACCACCCGCCCGGACCCAGGGTGGCTGACGTTCCCCGCCGGCGCGAGCAGCTGCGCGACGATGCCCGCCGGGTCCTCGAGGTCTCGCGCCCCGTCACTCCTCGTTCAGGATCGCGCCGAGGATCGCCGCGGTCTTGTCAGGAGCCGCACCACGGGCGCAGATGCTCTCCATGACATGCAGGTACTGGTCGACGTCATCATGCTTGTCCAGGTACAGAGCACTCGTCAGATGCTCGACGTAGACGACGTCCGGCAGCTCCTCGTCGGGGAACCGCAGGATGCTGAACGCCCCGACCATGGCCGGATGCGCGCCGGCACTGAACGGCAGGACCTGCAAGACCACGTTCGGCAGCTTCGTGGCCTCGACCAGCCGCTCGAGCTGGACACGCATCACCTTCCGGCCGCCGACCGGCCGGCGCAGCGCCGCCTCGTCCACCACCGCCCAGAACCGCGGCCCGTCGTCCTGGGCGAGCAGCCGCTGGCGGGTCAGCCGCAGCCTGACCCGCCGTTCCAGCTCCTCTGGCGAGTCGTCCAGCTGCGCGCCCCGCATGACCGCGCGCATGTAGTCCTCGGTCTGCAGCAGGCCGGGGACGAACTGGCCCTGATAGGTCCGGATGAGC
>DASYUT010000106.1 GCA_036000965.1 Actinomycetes bacterium | reverse complement strand
CGGCGCCCAGCGCCTCGGGCGGCAACGCCGTCGAGGCGGCGCCTCTCTCGGCCATCAGCTCGTCCGCTGCCAGGGCTTCGTCGTGTTGGCCGCGCCGCCGTTGCCCCGGTTGTCGTCCTGGGCGAGCTCCTTGGCGGCCTTGGCGATGTCGGTCTGGTACTTGAGCAGGATGTTGGCGGTGCCGGTGGCGATCTCGGCGTCGACCTTCTCGATGCCCAGCAGCAGCAGGGTCTTGGCCCAGTCGAGGGTCTCGGACACCGACGGCGGCTTCTTCAGCTCGAGCTGGCGGATCGAGCGGACGATGCGGGCCACCTGGTCGGCCAGCTCCTCGGTGATGTCGGGCACCTTGGTGAGGACGATCTCGCGCTCGCGCTCGAGGTCGGGGTAGTCGATGTGGAGGAAGAGGCAGCGCCGCTTGAGCGCCTCGGACAGCTCACGGGTGTTGTTGGAGGTCAGGAACACCAGCGGGATCTGCGTGGCGGCGACGGTGCCCAGCTCGGGGATCGAGACCTGGTAGTCGGACAGGATCTCGAGCAGCAGCGCCTCGGTCTCGACCTCGACCCGGTCGACCTCGTCGATCAGCAGGACGACCGGCTCCTCGGAGCGGATGGCCTCGAGCAGCGGGCGGGTGAGCAGGAAGTCCTCGGAGAAGATGTCCTCCTCGATGTCGCTCCACGAGTTGCCGTCGTTGCGCTCGGCCTGGATGCGCAGGAGCTGCTTCTTGTAGTTCCACTCGTAGAGCGCCTTCGACTCGTCCAGGCCCTCGTAGCACTGCAGCCGGATGAGCCGGGAGCCCGTGGCGGCGGCCAGCGCCTTGGCCAGCTCGGTCTTGCCCACGCCGGCCGGCCCTTCGGCCAGGATCGGCTTCTCCAGCCGGTCGGCCAGGAACACGACGCTCGCGATCATGCGGTTGGGGAGGTAGGAGACCGCGCGCAGGCGCTCGGTCACCTCGTCGACGCCGACGAACCTGGTCCCGCTCACGAGGACCTCCTTGGACCTCTCAACCTTGGACCTCTCAACCAACCCACCCGCGTCGATCCGGCTGCACCGCCATGCGTCGATCCGCGGCACCGCCATCCGCCGGTCGTACCGAGCCTCCCGTGTGCGACGCGTATCCTACGACTCGGCCGCCGTGGGCCGAGCGCCCGCCCATGCGTCCGCCAGGATCGCGCGCAGCTCGTCGCGGTCGGCGGGCCGCGGGGCCTGGGCGACGCGGGCGGCGCACAGCTCGGCGGCCCGGTCGAGGTCGGCCTGGTCGAGGCCGAGCTCGCGGAGGCCGGCCGGCGCGCCCAGGCGGCGGGCGAGGTCATAGCAGCCCGAGGCGGCGTCGGCCGCCCCGAGGGCCTCGGCGACCCTGGCCATCTCGCCGGGGACCGCGACGGACACGAAGCGGACCGCGTGGGGGAGCACGGCCGTGTGGGTGCCGGCGTGGTCCAGGCCGAAGGCGCCCCCCAGGACGTGACAGACCTGGTGGTGGAGGGCGGTGCCGGCAACGGCCACGGCGGCGCCGGCCAGCCACGCCCCGAGCAGCGCGTGCGCCCGTCCCTCCAGGTCCTCCGGCTCGGCCACGGCCGCCGGCAGGCCGCGGGCGAGGGCGCGAGCGCCCTCCATGGCCAGCGCCGAGGTAGCCGGGTTGGCGCCGGGCGCGTAGAGCGCCTCCACGCAGTGGGCCAGGGCGTTCATCCCGCTCGGCCCGGTGAGCGAGGCCGGCAGCGAGACGGTCAGGGCCGGGTCGTAGACCACCACCGCGGGCAGCACCCGCGGGTCGCGGCCAGTCTGCTTGCGCCCGTCGCTGGTGAGCCCCCAGATCGGGGTCATCTCCGAGCCGGCGTAGTTGGTGGGCACGGCCACGATCGGGACCGGGTGCTCGAGGGCGACCGCCTTGGCCAGCCCGGTCGCCGACCCGCCGCCGACCGCCACCAGGCAGTCGGCGGCCAGCTCGCCGGCCAGCTCGCGGGCGGCCTGCGCGGTGGCGGCGGGGACGTGCTGGCGGACGTCGGTGAAGCCGCCCGCGACCCGGCCGCCGAGCCGCTCGACGAAGCTGCCCGGGACCCCGCCGAGCCGCTCGGCCGGGCCCTCGACCGCGCGCTTGCTGCCCACCAGCAGCACCCGCGAGGCGCCCAGGCGGTCGACCTCCTCGTCCAGCCGGTCGGCGGCCCCGATGCCGAAGACGACCCGGCCTGGCAGCGCGTCGTAGATGAAGTCCCTCATCGGCTGCCGCGTGGGTACCAGGGCGGCAGCTCCGCGTCGACGTTGACCCACACCGACTTCGGCTCGGTGTAGCCGTGCATCGCCTCGAAGCCCATCTCGCGGCCGTAGCCGGAGTCGCCCACGCCGCCGAACGGCGAGCCGGGGCTCACCCGCTTGTAGCTGTTGACCCAGACCATGCCGCTGCGGATCCCGCGGGCGACCCGGTGGGCGCGGGCCAGGTCGCGGGTCCACAGCCCGCCGCCGAGCCCGTAGGCCACGCCGTTGGCCAGCTCGAGGGCCTCGGCCTCGGTGGTGAACGTGGTGACGGTGCAGAACGGCCCGAAGACCTCCTCGCGGTTCACCCGGGCGGCTGGGTCGGCCCGCACCACGGTCGGTTCCACGTAGCAGCCGCGGGCGAACCCGTCGCCGTCAGGCGCGCGCCCGCCGGTGAGGACCTCGGCGCCCTCGTCGACCGCCACCTTGACGTAGCCGAGCACCCGGTCGCGGTGCTCGGGGGAGGTGAGCGGCCCCATCTCGGTGGCCGGGTCGAGCGGGTCGCCGAGCCGGATCGAGCGGGCCAGGGCGAGGAAGCAGGCGAGGAACTCGTCGGCGACCGCCTCGTGGAGCAGCAGCCGCGAGCCGGCGATGCAGGCCTGGCCCTGGTTGTGGAAGATGGCGAAGGCCGAGCCGTTCACGGCCGCGGGCAGGTTCGCGTCCTCGAAGACGATGTTGGCGCCCTTGCCGCCGAGCTCGAGCTGCAGCCGGGCCAGGTTCCCGGCCGAGGCGGCCACGATCCGCCGGCCGACCTGGGTCGACCCGGTGAACGAGACCTTCTGGACGCCCGGGTGGGCGGCCAGGTGCGCCCCGGCGGTGTGCCCGAAGCCGGGCACCACGTTGATCACGCCCGGCGGGAAGCCGACCTCGGCGGCCAGCTCGGCGACCCGCAGCGACGACAGCGGGGTCAGCTCGGCCGGCTTCATGACCACGGTGTTGCCCGCGGCCAGGGCCGGTCCCATCTTCCAGCTCGTGAACATCAGCGGGAAGTTCCAGGGCACGATCTGGCCGACGACCCCGACCGGCTGGCGCAGCACGTAGTTGAGAAAGCCGGGCTCCACCGGCACGACGCTGCCCTCGAACTTGTCGGCCATGCCGCCGAAGTAGCGGAAGGTGGCCGCGGTGCGGGGCACGTCCAGCGTGGTGGCGTCGCGGATCGGGTGGCCGGTGTCGGTCGACTCGAGCCGGGCCAGCTCGTCGCCGGCCGCCTCGATGGCGTCGGCCAGCCGGAGCAGCAGCCGTCCCCGCTCGGCCGCGGCCAGCGCGCTCCAGGCCGGGAAGGCGGCGCGGGCGGCGTCCACCGCCCGGTCGACGTCGGCCGCCCTGGCCTCGGCCACCCGGGCCAGCAGGGAGCCGTCGTGGGGGCTGGTGACCTCGAAGGTGGCCCGTTCGGCGCCGTGGGTGAACTCGCCGTCGATGAAGAGCTGGTCCTTGACGCGCACGAAGCTGCCCTCCGGGGAGGTGGTCGTGGTGGCCGCCCGCCCGCGGCGGGCGGCCGGGTCGGTCGGGTGGTCCAGGACCGGGTTGGTCGGGTGGTCCGGGACCGGGTTGGTCGGGTGGTCCGGGACCGGTCGGTCCGGTGGTCCGGGACCGGGTCGGTCGGGCGGTCTAGAAGTCGACCGGGTTGGTGGGCAGCTTGCCGCTGGAGATCAGGCTGGGCAGCTCGCTGTCGGCGTTCTCCCACACCAGCAGCATCGACCGCTTGGGGGAGTAGCCCTGGTGGCGGATGTCGGCCGGCATCGCGGCCACGTCCCCCGCCTTCATCGTCACCTTGGACCGGACCGTGCCCGAGTCGCGGTCCTCGACGTCCCAGTGGATCTGGTCGGAGAGCTGCACGAACCACTCCACCCGGTCGTTGCCGTGGATGATCGGCAGGATGTACTCCTCGGTGGTCGGGCAGAACAGCGAGTCCCTGCAGACCGAGACCACCGACGGGTTCCAGGTCACGTCCGAGCGGGACAGGTAGGCGAACAGGTTGAACGCCGCGACCTCGTTCTCGAACCCGGGCTCGGCGGTGATCTGCGGCTCGTCCTGGGGCACGTCGAGGAAGTGCCGGTTGATCGGGTGGCCGGTGTCGTCGCTGCGCAGCTGCTCGTCGCCGGGGACCGCGACCATGCGCTGGGCGGCGACCCGGTGGCGGGTGATGGCCGGGCGGTTGTCGCCGTTCTTGGGGCCGAAGGCGCTGCCGGTCTCGTCGGGGCTGGCGAACGGGTCGAAGGTCTGGTTGGTCCAGTCGTCCAGCATCGCCTTGAACGTCTCGCGGATCAGCGGGGTGGACATGTTCTCGAGGTGGTCGAGCTCGGCCTTGCGCCAGCCGTCGTTGTAGCGGCCGGCGAACAGGTCCACGGTGCCGTAGTGGTTGACGGTGCCCACCACCCCGTCGAAATTCACGATGCCGTAGAAGAAGTCCCAGGCCACGTCGCGCTGCAGCGCCTTGAGGAAGGCGTCGGCGCTCATCACGTGCCTGCCGGTGGGCCACTCGACGTACACGAAGTACTCGTCGCGGCTGAAGGAGAACTCCCCGAGCCGGAACCCCCGGTATCCGTGCTCGTTGGGGTCGGTCGACTGGACGCTGGCCTCGGTCTCGACGGTCGCCACTGGAACCTCCTGATGCCCTCGGTGCTGCGTACTGCCTGGTGCCGCGTACCGCCTGGTGCCGCGTACCGCCTGGTCCTGCGTACCGCCTGGTGCCGCCTACTGCGCGGTGCCGCGCACCGCCTGGTGCCGCCTACTGCTCGTGCCGCCTGTGGCGGCGATCGATTCCAAGGTGACGAGTCTGCCCGCAAAAGGGCGCGGACGGATTCCTCAGGTCTGGCAGATCTCGGCCCACTTGTAGATGGTGTCGCGGCCCTCGATGGTCTGGAGCAGGATGACGCCGGGCCGGTCGGTCCGGAACCGGTAGGCGGCGCCGGTGGGGAGCAGCGCCATGTGGCCCCGGCGGGCGACGATCGTGCCCATGCGGGGGCCGCCCGGCTCGCCGTCGAGGGCGACCGACCCCTCCTGCCCGGCCGGGGCCTGCTGGCCGTCGCCGAGCTTGACCAGCTCGACGGTGACCTCGCCGTCCATCACCAGCGCGAACTCGTCGTGGGAGCAGGTACGCCACTCCGAGGTGCCCTCGGCCCGGATCGCCTCCAGCACGTACTGGCGGTTCTTGCCGACCGCGACCTTCTCGTAGGGCCTGGACCGGGAGGCGACCTCGTAGACGTTGGAGAAGGCGTAGTGCCGGGCGTCGTCGTCGATGACCTCGACCCGGCCCTTCTCGTAGCCGTCCAGGGAGCCGAACTTCGTCAAGTACCGGGTCAACCTGGTCACTCCCCTTCCTGCGCGCTCCGCTCTGTCCGCGCAATTCTGCACCGTTGGCCAGGCTATCGACAGTGCTGTGCGCGTAGCGTACAGTTGTGCGCTCGATGCACATACTGGGCGGAGATACTTGCAATGTCAAGTGATGGCGACCGCAACTTCATCCGCTCGCTGGAGCGCGGCCTCGCCGTGCTGCAGGTGTTCTCGCACGAGGACCCGTCGCTCACCCTGAGCGAGACGGCCGCCCGGGCCGGCATCACCCGGGCCACGGCCCGCCGGATCCTGCTCACCCTCGAGCGCCTCGGCTACGTGCGCTCGGACGGCCGGCGGTTCTCCCTCACCCCGCGCGTCCTGCGCCTCGGCTACGCCTACCTGTCGTCCCTGGGGCTCTGGCAGATCGCCGAGCCCTACATGGAGCAGCTCGCCGACCTCACCCACGAGTCCTGCTCGGCGGCCACGCTGGACGGCACCAGCCTGGTCTACGTCGCCCGCGTGCCGGCCAAGCGGGTCATGACGATCTCGCTCGGGGTCGGCTCCCGGCTGCCCGCCTACCCGACCTCGATGGGCCGGGTGCTGCTCGCCGACCTGCCCCCGTCCGAGCTTGACGACTATTTCCGCCAGGCCACCCTGGAGCGGCTCGCCCCCGGCACGCTCACCGACGAGCGCCTCCTTCGCCGGCTCTTGGAGCAGGTCCGCCAGCAGGGCTTCGCCCTGGTCGACCAGGAGCTCGAGGACGGGGTGCGGTCGATCGCGGTGCCCGTCCGGGGCCGGGACGGCCGCGCCCTGGCCGCCCTCAACGTCTCCGGCCACGCCGGCAGGGTGACCGTCGAGCAGCTCCGCGTGGAGTTCCTGCCCCACCTGCTCCACGCCGCCAAGCTCATCGGCGACGAGGCGGCGCGCCGCTGAGGGATCTCCCTCGCCTGAAGCGCGCGAGGCCCGGCCGCCTGAAGCGCGCGAGGCCCCTCGGCTGAAGCGCGCGAGGCCCGGCTTGAGGAGCGAAGCGACAGCCGGACAGTTGCAGCCGATCGGGCGAACCAGTGCAGGAGGGTTCCGGCGGGGACGGCCGAGTTGGCGTGGAAGGTGCATCCGCGGGGACGGACAAGGCGTTTGACAGGCCCCTGGTCCTGATGCCACGCCACGCCCGACCTGTTCACGGCTTCTTGCGCGCTTGCAGGTGGAAGTGGCCAACGGTTAGGTTCCGGCTTAGTCCCCCATATGCCCAGTCCGTCACCGGCCCTCTGGGCGCTGCGGCATGTCGGCACCCAAGACTCGACCGAAGCATGGCGTGGGCAGCGAGCCCGGTCGTACGTCCGCTGCGACGAAGGATGGCAGATGCTGGCGAACCTTCCGATCCGGTCCAAGCTCATCGCCGTCCTGGTCGTGCCGATGCTGGTCCTCACCGTGCTCACCCTGATCCAGATCAGGTCGATCCTGAAAGCGGGCGACCAGGCCGACCGGGTGAACAGGCTGACCGGCTTTGCCGTGGAGCTGTCGGCGTTCGTCCACGAGCTGCAGCGGGAACGCGGCCTGTCGGCCGGCTACGTGGCCGCCGGGGCCGGGTACGGCGGCATGATCGCCCAGCGCGTGTGGGTGACCCAGGAGCTGCGCGACTTCACCGCCGACGCCGCGGCGCTCGACCTCGACGGCTTCGACTCCCGCCTGCGCCAGCGGCTCCAGGCGGCCAAGGCCGAGCTGGCCAAGCTCGGCACCCAGCGCCAGGCGATCGACGACCGCCGGGGAACGTCTGTGGACGGGACGTTCAGGTACTACTCGGGCGCGATCGCCAACCTGCTCGAGGTCGAGGCCGCCATCGCCGCCGAGACCGATGACAGCGAGGTCCTGCGCAGCACGTCGGCGTTCACCGCGCTCGCCCGGGCCAAAGAGGCCACCTCCCAGGAGCGCGACCTCGTCAACGCCGTGCTGTCGGTCGGCCGCTTCGGGCCCAAGCAGTACGAGCAGTTCGTGTCCGTGATCGGCTCCGAGGAGACCTGGGTCGCGCAGTTCCAGAGCTCCGCCACCGCTCCCCAGCGGGAGTTCTACCAGCGCACGGCGACCGGCGCGCACATCCAGCGGGCCGTCGGATACCGCAACGCCGTCCTCGAGAGCGGCACTCGCGGGCGGATCGCCACCGACCTGTCCGGGGGGAGCGCGGTGACCGCCGGCCCCGGCGCCAAGCAGGCCGCCTCGAGCAACGCGAAGAACTGGTACGTCGTGATGACCGCCAAGGTCGACCTGCTGCGTCAGGTGGAGTCCAAGCTCGCCGCCGACCTGGTCTCGGCGAGCGCCGCCTCGGAGTCGTCGGCCTCCAGGCAGGCCGCGGTGTCCAGCGGGGTCCTGCTGGTCGCCCTCGCCCTCACCCTGGGCATCTCGCTGCTCGTCGGGCGCTCCATGGTCGGGCCGCTCCGGCGCCTGCGGCACACCGCCATCGACGTGGCCGAGCAGCGGCTCCCCGGGGCGGTCGAGCGGCTGCAGCGTGGGGAGCGCGTCGACGTGGTGGCTGAGACGGCACCGATCGGGATCGCCTCGCGGGACGAGATCGGGCAGGTCACCGAGGCGTTCAACTCCGTCCACCGGGTCGCCGTCCAGGTCGCCACCGACCAGGCCGCGCTGCGCAAGAGCGTCGCCGACACCTTCCTGAACCTGGCCAGGCGCAGCCAGACTCTGATCCACCGCCAGCTCAAGATGATCGACCGCCTGGAACGGAAGACGACCGACCCCGACGAGCTGGAAGAGCTGTTCCGGCTCGACCACCTGGCCACGCGCATGCGCCGCAACGCCGAGGACCTGATCGTGCTCTCTGGCGCCAAGCCGGCCCGGCGCTGGGGTCGCCCGGTGCCGCTCAACGACGTCATCCGGGGCGCGATCGGCGAGGTGGAGGACTACACCCGGGTCACTCTGCTGCCGGCCGCTGGCTTAGCCGTGGTCGGCCAGGCCGTCGGCGACGTGATCCATCTGCTCGCCGAGTTGATCGAGAACGCGACCTCGTTCTCCCCGCCCCACACCAAGGTGCATGTCGCCGGGCAGCCTACAGCCACCGGTTACGTGGTCGAGATCGAGGACCGCGGCATCGGCCTGTCCGACGCCGAGCTCTTCGATGCCAACGAGCGCCTGTCCAGCCCGCCGGCCATGGACCTGGCGCTCAGCCAGCGCCTCGGCCTGTTCGTGGTCGCGCGCCTGGCCGAGCATCACGGCATCAAGGTTCAGCTCCGACACTCCTGGTACGGCGGGGTGACGGCGCTGGTGGGGCTGCCCGAGGCGCTGATCGCGCGGCTGTCCGGCATGCCGGAGGTGGCCGGTGGCGGGCGGCGGGGCGAGCTGGCCGCCCCGGCCCACGGCGAGGACGACGGCGAGGCGCCCGCCAACGGCCTGCCGATCTTCGAGGGGGCCAGGTCGGACTGGTTCGCGGGCGGCGGCGAGCTGGTGCACATGCCCATGGATCGCCACGGCGCCGAGCACGGCGTCAACGGACGCCTGCCGGTCGGGCGCGGCCCCCGGGCCGGCATTCCGCCGCAGGGCACGCCATCGCAGGGCACGCCATCGCAGGGCACGCCGCTGCGCGAAGCCGGCCGCCGCGGGCCGCGCCCGCCCGACGACGCCCCATTGCCTCAGGCCGACGACGTGCTCCCCTTGATCCAGGACGAGCTCCCCCTGATCCAGAAGGAGGCGGGCGCCCCGGCACCGCCCGCAGCAGCGCCCGGCGAGGCTGCGGCCCACCTGCCGCGCCGGGTCCCCCAGGCCAGCCTCGCCCCCGGCATCGTCGCGAACGGGCAGGCGACCGACCCGGAGGCGGGTAGGGGCAGCACGCTCCCACGCCGCACACCGGACGACGTCCGAGCGTTGCTGTCGAGCTACCGCTCCAGCGTCGAGCGGGGGCGCCACGTGGCATCGACCGACGCCTTCCGGTCCTCAGCAGGGGACGACGATGACCAAGCCCAGTAGAGCGGCGCAGAACCTCAGCTGGCTGATGACGAACTTCGTCGAGCGGGTGGTCGGCACCATCCACACGCTGGTGGTGTCGTCCGACGGGCTGCCGCTGGCCATGTCCGACGGGCTCGACCGCCTCCGGGCCGACCAGCTCTCGGCGGTCGTCTCCGGCCTGTCGAGCATCGCCGACGGGGCCGCCCGTCACTTCGGCGGCGGCTCGGTCACCCAGACCATCGTGGAGATGGACAAGGGCTTCCTGTTCGTGATGGCCGTCAGCGACGGATCCTGCCTTGCCGTGCTGGCCTCGACGGACTGCGAAATCGGGCTGATCGGTTACGAGATGGCGCTGCTCGTGGCTCGAGCGGGAGACATGCTCACCCCGGCCGTGCGGGCCGAGCTGCAGGCCTCGCTCCCGCGATGAGCGGAAGGATCGGCTGGCATGAGCACCGGGGACTGGTACGACGACGATCCAGTCGTCCGGCCCTACGCGATGACCGGCGGGCGCACGCGTCCAGCCCATGCGGACCTGGAGGTGGAGTCGCTGGTCTCGACCACGTCGGTGGGTGAGGCGTCCGCGCAGGCGCTCAACTTCGAGCAGCAGTTGATCGCCCTGCTCTGCCGTGACGTGCTCAGCGTGGCCGAGGTCTCGGCCCGGCTCGACCTTCCCCTCGGCGTGGCTCGCGTGCTCGTCGGTGACATGTCCGAGGAGGGCCTGGTGATGGTCCACCGTCCCGCCGACCCCAACGACCGCCCGGACCTGGCCCTCCTGGAACGGGTGCTGTACGGGCTCAAAGCCATCTAGGTTCCGGTCCACCGGGGGCGCCCGCCCCAGCCGGCTGGCGGCTCCGGGGCGGGGGAGCGGGGGGCGCCGGGGGTGAGCTGGGCCAACGTGCCGATCGTCATCGCCGTCACCTGCGCGATCACGTCGTGCACGTCGAGGGAGTTCGGCAGCAGGCAGCGCAGGTCGGTGACGCCGGCATGAGCCAGCTCGATGACCCGGTCGTGGCATCGCTCGAGGGTGCCGAACACGGCGACCTCCTCGGGCCGCCCGAGCCTGGCGAAGGCCGGCTCGGCCTGCCAGCGGGCGTGCGCCTCGGCGGTGGTGCGCCCGACCGAGACGGGCAGGCGGGCCGCGATGCCCAGGGTGGCCGGGTCGCGCCCGGCCACCAGGCAGGCCTGGCGCGCCTCGGCCGCGGCGGCCAGGACCTGCTCGAAGGGCAGGGCGGCGCCGGCGGCGTCCCTGCCGGGCAGGAGCAGGCCGTCGACGACGCCGACGGCCCAGCCGAGCTGCTCGGGCCCGGCCGCCTCGACCGACAGCGTGGGCCGCACGGCCGGGCCGCTGCGCACGGCGGCAGAGAGCGAGCTGGCGCCGGCGTCCAGCCTGGCCGGCACCGCCGTCTCGGCCAGGGTGTCCAGGAACGCCTCCACGTACGCGGCGAGCCGGCCCGGCCCGGCGGGCGGGGGAGCGTCGCGCAGGCACAGCTCGAGGCGGTCGCCCGCGGTGGCGCCGAGGGTGGCGACCATCGCTGCCAGGATGGCGGGCGGCCGCTGGCCGGTGTCGAGCAGGGCGCCGACCCGGGCCTGGCCGGTCACGGGCGCGAGCAGGGCGAGGGTGGTCCAGGCCTCGAGGCGGGGCGTAGGCTCGGGCGCGTCCTCGAGCCAGAGGGCGGCGATGCCGACCCGGTCGCACATCCGGGCCACCTCGGTGAGCCGGCCGACCGGGTTCCTGGTGTCGAGGACGACGGCGAGGCGGACCAGGCGCCCGGGTGGCGGCGACGTTGGCCGAGCGTCGGGCATACCCTGTCCTCTTTCGCCAGCAGCGTTCGCTAAGCGCATATTTGTACGTATAGCGTACACGGAGCGTGCCACGTGGCCGGAATGGTTGCAAGCGCAAGGTCCGCGCCGGACGGTGCCGCGCGCTCGCTCGAGACCTCCCTCCTCGAGTTCTTCCACCGCCTCCGGGACGCCCGCGTGCCGGTGTCCATGGTGGAGGTGCTCGACGCCATCGCCGCGCTGCGCCACGTGGAGCTGGCCGACCGCGCCCAGTTCCGGGCCGCGCTGGCCATGACCCTGGTCAAGCGGGCCGAGGACCGGCAGGCGTTCGACGTGCTGTTCGACGTCTGCTTCCCGTTCACCCCCGGCCCGGTCGCGGCCGCCGGGTCGGGCGGCCTCGGGCCGGCGGCCGCGACCGGGCCGGCCTCCTCGGGGACCGCCGCGGAGGCCGAGCCACAGGGTCCCGCCTCCACCGACCTGCTCGAAGCCCTGCTCGACGCGCTGCGCCACGGCGACCGGGCCGCCCTGCGCACGCTCGCCGGGCTCGCCGTGGACCGCTACGCCGGGCTGGACGCGCAACCCGATGCGTCCGAGCGCTACTACATGTACCGGATCCTGCGCCAGGTCGAGCTGTACCGGCTGCTCCAGCTCGCGCTGGCCGCCGAGGACGGCGCAGAGGACGCGAGCCCCCAGGCCCGCGAGGAGCTGAGCCGGCGCATCGACGACTTCCGCCGCATGCTGGCCGAGCAGGTCCGCCACCGGCTTGCCGTCCGGGTCGGCGCCCAGCAGGTGGCCGAGCTCTACCGCGACCGGCAGCTGGACGAGATCGACTTCCTCGGCGCCACCTTCACCCAGCTCGGCGAGCTGCGCCAGGCCGTCCGCCCGCTGGCCCGCAAGCTGGCCGCCCGGGTGGCGCAGAAGCGCCGGCTCAGGCGCCGGGGCCGGCTCGACGTGCGGCGGACGGTGCGGCGCTCGCTGTCGTCGGGCGGGGTGCCGGTCAACCCCGCGTTCCGAGCCGTGCGCGCCTCAAAGCCCGACCTGTGGGTGCTGGCCGACGTGTCCGGCTCGGTGGTCGAGTTCGCCAAGTTCACGCTGGCGCTGCTGCACGCGATGAACCAGGAGTTCGCACGGATGCGGTCGTTCGCCTTCGTGGACGGCGTGGACGAGGTGACCGGGCTGCTCGACGAGAGCGACCAGGCGATCGACCTGCGCAACGCCTTCGCCAGGGCGCGGGTGGTGTGGGCGGACGGCCACTCCGACTACGGCAACGTCTTCGAGCGGTTCGCCGAGCGGTACGGGCCTGACCTGGACGCCCGCAGCACGCTGGTCGTCATGGGCGACGCCCGCGGCAACTACCGCGACCCCGGGATCGAGGCGCTCCAGGGCCTGCGCGCCGGGGCACGCCGGCTGTACTGGCTCAACCCGGAGCCCCGGTCGGAGTGGGACACCACCGACTCGGTGATGAGCCTGTACGCGCCCGTGTGCGACCGCGTGTTCGAGGTGCGCAACCTGCGCCAGCTCACCGCCTGCGTCTATGAGATCACCTGAGGTGCGCCGGGCGTCCCGCCGGCGGCCTGGGCCGTCCCTGCACCACCGCCCTGAGGGGGCGGCGCACTGGAGCGACCTGGTAGCGCCCCACCCCTCCGAGGCACGGCTGGCAAGGGGAGGCACCGGGCCGTAGGCAGAAGTCGGGATTTGCACCAGGACGGTTTTGTGATATTGTTCTTGCCCGGTTCGGGCATCCCGAGATGGTTGCGCCTGTTCGCGCATGGCCGCGGGACGCCGAGCCGTTTTCTGGTTTGGCCGCCGATGACGGCGTCTGTGGCCCCCGCGCCACCCCCCGGGTTCTCCTCCCGGAGCCCGGGGGGGTGGCAGCGGTACGCTGGGACTGCTCGCCGACCCCCCCGACCATGGCAGAGGCGCTGTTGGGAGGCGGCGGGAGCGTGCCTGCCAAACCGCGGCGCCCCAGCACGTTGGCACCGGCGCTGTTGGGGGCCGGGAGCCGGGGATCAGGTGGGTGCGGCGGTGGGGCGGACTGCGCCGATGTAGTCGCCGCGCAGGGCGGGCTCGATGCGGATGACGGTGTTCCGGCGGGGGGCGTCGATCATGTTGCCCGCGCCGATGTAGATGCCGACATGGTGGATGGTGGCCGGGTCGCCGAGGTCGTAGGCGTAGAACACCAGGTCCCCCGGGAGCAGGTCGGCCGGGTTGCCCACCCTGGCCCCGAAGTACCACTGCTCCCGCGAGGTCCGCGGGATCTTCGCCCCGCCGGCCTGGTAGGCCCGCATGGTCAGGCCCGAGCAGTCGAAGGTGCCCTCCTCGCCGGCGGCGCCCCACCGGTAGGGCTGGCCGAGCTGGCTGTAGGCGAACGCGACGGCGCGCTCGACCGCGGGCCCAGCCGGCAGGCCGGCCGCGCCGCCGGCGGCATAGCCCGAGGCGACGGCCAGGACCTGGCTGACGTACCAGTCGGCACGGTTGTAGGCGAAGATGGCCCGGGTGAGGTCGCCGCCCTGGCCGGCGCCGTTGGCGCACAGGTACCGGGCGGCCGAGAAAATCGCGTCGGCCGGCTGGTAGACGCTGGCGATGCCGTCGCCGTCGCCGTCCATGCCGTACCTGAGGTCGGGCGGGACCTGGCGGACGGGCGTCCCGCCCCAGGTGTTGCCCGCCTTGCCCCCGATGCCGAACTGCATGGGGCCGGCCGCGCCGGCGAAGTTCATCCCCGACTGCACCCCGGGCAGGGTCGAGCGGCCGTGGTTGGTCTCCTTCTTGCCGATCGCCGCCAGCACCTGCCAGGGCAGGCCGGGGCAGGTGTCGGCGGCGCTCTGGTAGAGGGTGAGGTACTCCGGTGGGATGTCGGCCATGGCGCCCGCGCTGGGCCCGCTGCCGCCGATGATCCGGGTCGCCAGGCCCACCACGAGCAGGCTGATGACGAGCAGCAGGGCGACCGGGACGCCAATCGCGAGCTTCTTCATCGGCTGCCTCGATCCGGGGTCGCCAGGGCGGGGATGCGCAGGCGGAAGGGGGATTTCTGGGGTATATCAACGCGAAGGCTCGCCCCTCGCAGGCACTTCAGTGCTATTTTAGTTCCTCGGGATGGTTGAGAGGATACCGTCCGGCGGGTCCTCGATCCAGTGCCCCGCGAGCCCCCGCCGGGCTCATCCGAGACCCTGTCCAGGAGGAAGCGTAGACGAGCAGCGGCCGGCAGGCGGCCAGGCCAACTGCCACGGCTGTCACCCGACACGTCCCTCGTACCCCCGGCAAATCCGATTCACTTGCTTTTGTGGCACTGCGGAGCAGTGTAACCTTTGGTACTGCCCACATGGACGGTTAGCGGCATCCCGGACCATCCGTCACACCACTTCGCCAGCGAAATCCGATCCACGTTGAGACATCACCGACACGGCAACTCGAGCGGCTCCGAAGGAGGGTTGGACGTGGCGCAGCAGTCGGGCTCCTCCCCCGGTGGAGGCGGCCATGAGGAGGCCCTTGTCCCGCTGGGCCTCATCGACGACGACGCGTCCAAGCCGGCCGAGACCGCCAGGACAGTCGGACCCGACCAGCAGCGCCGCCCGCTCCCCGACGCGCCCCGGACCCGCCCCCCGTTCCGGGCCGACCGCGTGCCGCCAAGCCGCGCCCAGCGCCGCCCGGGCGGGCCCTTGGCCTCGCAGCAGCACTCCACCGCGGCCGACTTCACCGCCGAGCGGTACCTGCGCGGGCAGTCGCGGGCGCCCCGCGACGGCTGGCGCCGGGTGGTCTACTGGCTCACCGGCGGCCGCGTCAACTTCGGTCCCAGCCCCGCCGAGCTGCGCGAGCGCGAGCTGATCGCCCGCGCCAAGGCGCCGGTGGCCGGCTGCCGCTCGATCGCGGTGATCAGCCGCAAGGGCGGGGTGGGCAAGACCACCACCACGCTGATGCTGGGCCACACCTTCGCGTCGCTGCGCGGCGACCGGGTGGTGGCCCTGGACGGCAACCCCGACGCCGGGTCGCTGGGCTACCGGGTCCGGCGCGAGACCGCCGCCACCATCACCAACCTGCTCGCCGACGAGGCTGAGATCGTCCGCTACGCCGACATCCGGGCCTACACCTCCCAGGCCCCGACCCGCCTCGAGGTGGTCGCCTCCGACGACGACCCCCGCATCACCAAGGCGCTCGGCGAGGAGGACTACCGGCGCGCGATCGCGCTGCTCGAGCGGCACTACAACCTGATCTGCCTGGACACCGGCACCGGGGTGCTGGAGTCGGCCACCAAGGGGATCTTGCAGCTGGCCGACCAGATCGTGGTGGTGATGGCGCCAAGCCTGGACTCGGCCAGGGCGGCCAGCTCGACGCTGGACTGGCTGAACGAGAACGGCCACGCCGAGCTGGTGCAGGGCGCGGTCGCGGTGGTCAACGCCGTGCAGCCCGAGGGCCCGGTCGAGGTCGACAAGATCCAGCAGCACTTCGCCGGCCGCTGCCGGGCCGTGGTCCAGGTGCCGTGGGACCCGCATCTCAGCGCCGGCGCGGAGACCCAGGTCGAGCGGCTCCGGCCCCAGACCCGCCACGCCTACCTCGAAGTGGCCGCCGCCGTCGCAGACGGGTTCACCGCATGAGCACCCGCGACGCACACCACACGAGGGGACCGTCCCCCGACGGTACCCGTACCATGCTTGACCAGGGAGGGATTTGAGCATGCGCGCGCTCGAGCACGTCACCGTCGCCGCCACCATCGTCGCCCAGAAGGTGAACATAAGCCCCAACTTCTCCGCGATCCCGGGCGCCGGGCCGTTCCAGAAGGTCATCGACGGCATCGGCGGCTTCGCCTTGCTGCTGTCGCTGGTCGGCATCGTGATCGGCGGCGCCATGTGGGGCGTCGGCTCGCTCAGCTCCAACTACCACCAGGCCGCCGTCGGCAAGCGGGCCACGCTCTACTCCATCGTCGGGGCGGTCATCGTGGGTGCTTCCGCGGCCCTCGTGAACTGGGCGTTCTCCCTCGGGCAGACCGCCTGACCACCCGTAGCAGCAGGGGACAGGGGGGTCCGGGACCGAGGCCGGGCCGCCCGGCCTGGCCGACCCTCCAGGAACCGCAAGGCGACGAGAGGAGCAGCGTCCGGTGGCGGTGACCGAGCAGGCCCGCGCCAGGGTGGTCTACCGGCCGTCCGACCAGCGCAGCGCCAGGCCCACCAGTGGGCCTGGCCGCCTCTGGGTGCTCGCGCTCGTGGCCGTGGTGTTCGCCGGCGGGATGGTGATCGGCCGCTCCACCACCAGGCCGGCGGTCACCCAGGACCCGACCGCTCCCAGGGCGACCGCCGCGTCCCCGGCCGCCACCGCGCCTGCCCCCGGGGCCGCCAGCACGCCCGGGGTGACGGCCGGGACGCCCGCGGCCAGCCCGGCCGCGTCCGCCAAGGCCGGCCCGCGCCAGGTCGTCGACGGGGTGGGCGTGGGCTGGGCCCACTCCAGGCAGGGCGCTCTGGCCGCCGCGACCAACTACGCCACGGTCCTCGGGGGCGACCTGGTGTTCGACACCCAGCGTCGGCACAAGGCCGTGGTCCTGCTCGCCGCCCCCGAGGCGCGGGCGGAGCTGCAGCGGGCCTGGGACGGCGCCGTGCCCGTGCTCCGCAAGGCCCTGCGCCTGCCCGCCGACGGGCCGGTCGCCGACAAGATCGCCCTGCGCACGGCGCCCTTCGGCCACTCCATCGAGCGCTACGATGACGCCAGCGCCCGCGTGTCGATCTGGACGGTGGCGCTCGCCGGGTCGACCACCGGGATCCCGGTCCAGAGCGGGTGGGGCATCACCACGATCGACCTGAAGTGGGTCGGCGGCGACTGGAAGGAGGTCCGGGCCACGACCCGGACCGCGCCGACCCCGCTCTCCCTCGACACCGAGGTGCCCTCCGCCGCATCCGCGTTCGTCCAACTCACCCAGCAGTTCAAGGAGTATGACCATGCAGCGGGATCGTAGGCGCGCCTGGGGCCGCTGGCTCGCAGAGCGCCAGTCGAGCACACGCGGCTCGCGGGTAGGCAGTGTCGGGTCGTCTCGGCGGGCGCGCCCGCTTCGCCGGTACTCGGCCGGCGCTCTGGTGCTCGTCGGCGTGCTCGCCCTGCTGCTCGTGGTCGCGCCCGCGGCCATGGCCCAGACCGCCCCCGGCCCGCCGGGCCAGCCCGCCGACACGGGCAAGAAGCCGGACCAGTGCGACCAGATCACCAACCAGGTGCTGCAGAACGTCTGCAAGGCGGGCACCAACCCGGTCGGAGCGGCCGGGGGCGCGATCGGCCAGGCCGCCGGCAACCTCGCGGCCACCGCCGGGGACAGCGCGCTGCGCAGCTTCACCAACGCGGTCGCGTCGGCCGGCCAGTGGTTCCTCGAGAAGGTCGGCAGCCTGATCAACGACACCACCTCGCCCGACGTGGTCAACGCCGGCTGGTTCGTGTCCCAGTACCGCATCATGCTGGCGCTGGCGATCGTCATCGCGCTGCCGTTCCTGCTGGTGTCGGTCGCCCAGTCGGTGGTGCGGGCCGACGGCATGCAGGCGATCCGGTCCGCCTTCGTCTACCTGCCCATCGCCGCCATCTTCTCGTTCGTCGGGCCGGCCATGGCGCAGATGCTGATCAACACGAGCGACTGGATGAGCTCGGCGGTCGGCCACGACGCGTCCCAGAACGCCGACAAGTTCATGCACGACGCCGGCGGCTGGCTGGGCGCGCTCGGCGCGGGCACGGTCAACCCGGTCGCGCCGGTGTTCGGCGTGCTGCTGGCCGCGATCATCGTGGTGGTCGGGGCCATCTCGATCTGGCTGGAGCTGCTGCTGCGCGACGCCGCCATCTACATCTCGGTGCTGTTCCTGCCCATCGGGTTCTCCGCCATGGTCTGGCAGGCCGGCTGGCGCTGGTGCAAGCGGCTGATCGAGTTCCTCATCGCGATCATCTTCGCCAAGGTGTTCATCGTCGCCATCGTCAACCTGGCCGCGGCCGGCCTGGCCAGGGGCGGCCTGGCCGACAAGTTCGAGGGCGTCCTGGCCGGCGGGGCGCTGCTGCTGATGGCCGCGTTCACCCCGATCGCGCTGCTCAAGCTCATCCCGCTGGCCGAGGCGGCGGTGGTGACCGCCGGCCACCAGCGCGCCGCCCTGCGCCAGGCGACCGCGGGCGCGACCGCGTTCACCGGCTCCTCCATGGTCACCCAGATGATCCAGTCCCGCTTCCGGGCCAACGCCGGCGGTGCCGGAGGCGGCGCGGGGAGCTGGGGCAGCCCGGCCACCGCCGCGGTCGCGGCCGGCTCCGCCGCGGTGTCGGCCGCGCGCAACCGGGCCGAGTCGGGCTTCGCCGCCTTCGGCCCCGCCAACGCAGGCGGGAGCACCGGTACCAGCGGCAGCGGTGTACCGTCGTCCTCGGGCGCCGCCGGCGGCAGCGCCGCCGGCGGCGCGGCCACCCGGCCGCGGCCGCTTGGCGAGCTTGCGACGGAAGGAAAGAGCGCGGATGCGTAACCCGCCCGAGGTCCGCTACCGGTTCGGGCCCCTGGAACGCAGGGGCCTGATCGGCAGCCTCCGCCCCGGGCAGCTGCTGGTCCTCGGAGCCGCGGTGCTCCTGACGATCATGATCGTGCAGGCGCTGAAGAGCGGGGCCGGCCTGGGTATCGGCACCCTGGTCCTGGCCGGCGGCGGGCTGGCGAGCTTCGTGCCCGTCGGGGGCCGCACCTTCAACGAGTGGATCCCGGTCATGGCCAGCTTCCTCGGCCGGCGTGTGAGCGGCAGGAACCGCTTCCGCTCGGGCGCGCCCGAGGCGGGCACCCGCTTCAAGGGCGGCGACGTCCCGGTGAGCCTGCCCGACTCCATCGGCAAGGTCGAGCTGATCGCCTTCCCGTTCCGCGGCGTGGAGCTGGGCGTGATCGCCGACCGGGCCAACGGCACCTACACCGCCACCGTCCAGGCACGGGCCCGCTCGTTCGTGCTGCTGGACCCGGCCGACAAGGCGAGCCGGCTGGCCGGCTGGGCCGGGGTCATCGCCGGGCTGGCCCGGGAGGGCAGCCCGATCAGCCGGGTGCAGTGGATCGAGCGGACCGTGCCCGACGACCGCAACGGCCTGGGCCGCTACCTGCGCGAGGCCATGGACCCCGCCATCGGCCTGGACGCCGCCCCGCTGCAGAGCTACCTGCGCCTGACCCAGGCCGCCGGCCCGGTCACCGAGCAGCATGAGCTGTTCGTGGTCGTGCAGGTCAACGCGAGCAAGGCCGCGCGCGCGATCAAGCAGGCGGGCGGCAAGGACACCGGCGCCTGCGTGGTGCTGGCCCGCGAGCTCGAGACGATGGCCCGCCGCCTGGAGGGCGCCGAGATCGAGGTGCTGCACGCGCTCGGCCCGCGGCGCCTGGCCGCCACGATCCGGCTCGCCTTCGACCCCAAGGCACGCCCCAGCCTGGGCCGCCTGGCCACCGTCGACCCCAGCCGGGAGGAGGGGGTCAGCGCCCGCAACGCCTGGCCGCGGCGCACCGAGGCGCACTGGTCCTATTACCGGACCAACGACGTGGTGCACACCACCTACTGGATCGCTGAGTGGCCCCGCCTGGACGTCGGGCCGGACTTCCTGGCCCCCCTGCTGGTGCAGACCCGGTCGATGCGCACGGTCTCGGTCACCATGGAGCCGGTGCCGCCGCTCAAGGCCATGCGCGCGGTCGGCTTCGCCAAGACGGCCGACTACGCCGACGAGGAGCTGCGCCAGAAGCTCGGCTTCCTCGGCACCGCCAAGCGCCGCAACCAGAGCGAGGCGGTGGCCAGGCGCGAGCAGGAGCTGGCCGACGGCCACGCCGACGTCCGCTTCTCCGGCTGGATCACCGTGACCGCCGACAGCCCCGACGCCCTCGCCGAAGCCTCCGGCGAGGTCGAGCACGCCGCCGGCCAGTCCCGCCTCGAGCTCCAGCGCTGCGACGGTGAGCAAGAATTGGCATTCACGTACACGCTGCCCCTGGGTCGAGGGTTGAAGTGAGCGAGTACCTGACCGACCTCGACAGGAGCAGGCGAGGCGAGGCATGAGGATCAAGCCTCGCCGGCCGGCGCACCGGGTCACCACCGCCCACCTGCAGGCGGCCTACCCCTTCATCTCCGAGGGCGGACTTGGCAGCCGTGGCGTGTACATCGGACGTGACGTATTCGGGGGCTCGTTCTGTTACGACGCGTGGACGCTCTATGGCAAGGAAATCACCGGACCTAACATGCTCGTCATCGGGCAGATCGGGTACGCAAAATCGAGCCTCGTGAAGACGTTCATATGGAGACAGATGCTCTTCGGGCGGACCGCCTGGATCATCGACCCGAAGGGGGAGTACGACCAGCTGGCGGCGGTGTGCGGGGTGAAGCCGATCCGGTTCGTGAGCGGGGGGCAGATCCGGCTGAACCCGTTGGACCCGATGATCGGGGGGGACGCGCAGCTGGCGCTGCTGCGGTCGATCGCGGGGGTGATGCTCGGGCGGAACCTCAGGCCGGAGGAGGACGCCTGCCTGGAGCGGGCCCACGACGAGGCGGTCATCGAGGCGTCCAGGCGCAGCGCCCAGCCGACCGTGCCGCAGGTGGTCAACCGGCTGCTGGAACCCTCCGACGCCACCGCCCACGAGCTTCGGACCTCGCCGGAGCGGCTGGCCGAGGACGGCCGCCAGCTCGCGCTCTCGCTGCGCCGCATGGGCGCCGGCGACCTTCGCGGCATGTTCGACGGGCCGACCTCGAGCGGGCTCGACCTGTCCGGCCGGCTGGTGGTGTTCAACCTGCGCGAGGTCAAGGACGAGGCCCGCCCGATCCTGATGGCCTGCACGGCGGCCTGGCTGCAGGGCTCCTGGGCCCGCGACGACGGCGTGAAGCGCATCGTGGTGCTCGACGAGGCCTGGGTCGTGCTGCGCCACCTGGCCATCGCCCGCTGGCTGCGGGAGAGCTGGAAGCTGGCCCGCCAGTACGGGGTGCAGAACATCGCGGTGATGCACCGACTCTCGGACCTGACCGCGGCCGGGGACACCGGCTCGGAGCAGGTGCAGCTGGCCAAGGGGCTGCTCGAGGACTCCGAGACCCGGGTGATCTACCGTCAGTCCCCGGGCGAGGTCGAGCAGGCCCGGGAGCTGCTCGGGCTCACCCAGACCGAGGTGGACCAGATCCCCACCCTGGAGCGGGGCGAGGCGCTGTGGCGCGTGGGCCGCCGCTCGTTCATCGTCCAGCACCGCCTGGACCCGGTGCTCGAGCGGGAGATCGTCGACACCGACGCCAACATGGGGATCGCCTCGTCCGCGCCGAGCGGCTGGACCGGCCTGCCGGTGCCCGAGGCGGTGGAGCCTGCCTCATGAGCGCCAAGAAGGTCGTGAAGCGGGAAGGCCCGCTCGACCAGGCGCTCCTGCTCGGCATCGCGATCGTGCTCGGCGGTGGGGCCGTGCTCTGGCTGACCGGGGAGGTCGCCGGCTGGCTGCACGGGCACCGCTGGCCCAAGGTCTCGATCAGCGACATGGGGCCGGTGCTGGTCAACCTCGTGCGCCACCCCGGCGACCCGGCGGTCGCATGGCCGCCGCAGACGAGGGACCTGCTGCCTGGCCCGGTCGGCTTCTACTTCATCTTCGGGCTGCTGCTCCTGCTGCTCACCGCCGTGCTGATGTACCTGAACCTGGGGCTGCGGACCGTGCGCCGCCGGCTCGGCAAGGTGATCGTGGTACCCGGCCCACGCGCGGCCGCCGCCAAGGGCCAGCAGCCGGCCTGGGCCCGCCCGCAGGCGTTCCGCGACCTGTACGTGCGGGAGCCGATGCCCGGGCGGGTCACGCTCGGGCGGGTCAACGGCCGGCCGGTCGCGGCCGAGCCGCTGCAGTCGGTGATCGCGCTCGGCCCCACCCAGAGCCAGAAGACGGCCGGGCTGGTGGTGCCGGCCGTGTTCGAGTGGGACGGGCCGGTCCTGGCCGCCTCGATCAAGTCCGACCTGGTCCGCAACACCATCGACCAGCGCTGGCAGCGGGGGGAGGTCTACCTCTACGACCCGACCGGGATCACCGGGCTGGACCAGAACTCCTGGTCGCCGCTTGGCCGCTGCGGGACCTGGCACGGCGCCTACCGGACCGCCCTGTCGCTGGTGAGCGCGGGCCAGCCGCAGGCCCAGGCGGCCATGCAAGACCCCGACCTGCACCACAACATGGCGCCCACGCTGCTCGCGCCGCTGCTCCACGCAGCCGCCATCACGGGGCGGAGCATGGCCGACGTGGTCCGCTGGGTGCAGCGCCTGGACCGGGCCGAGGTCCGCCAGGAGGTCACCGCCGCCCTCAACATGGCCGAGGACCAGGCCGCGGAGGACGCGATCCAGTCGGTGTGGAACCTGGGCGACAACCGCAGCCAGGTGTACGCGAACGTCCTGGCCGCTGTGGTGGCCTACGCCGACCCAGCGGTCAAGGAGGCGGTGCCCGCCACCCAGCTCACCGCCGAGCGCCTGCTCGACGGCGGCGCGAACACCGCCTACGTGTGCGCGGCAGCCCACGAGCAGCGCCGGCTCGGCCCGCTGTTCGTCGCGCTGCTCCAGGAGGTCATCGACCTGGCCTACCAGAAGTCGGCCAGTACCGGGATGCCGCTTCACCCACCCTTGCTGGTGGCGCTCGACGACGCCGCCGTGTCCGCGGCCCTGCCCCAGCTCGACCTGCTCGCGTCGACCGCGGCCAGCAGCGGCGTCCAGCTCCTGACCACCTTCCGGGACCTGAACCAGATCCACTCCCGCTACGCCGACCGGGCCGAGGCCGTCTTCGCCAACCACCGCGCCAAGATCCTGCTGAGCGGCATCACCGACGAGCGCACGCTCGGCCTGCTCTCGCACCTGCTCGAGGACGAGACGCTGCGCCAGGTCGCGCCGGCCGCGGCGTCCGGGGCCGCTGCCGCCGACGGGGAGAAGAAGGAGGGCGCGCTGGCCCGGTCCAGGCCGGGCGCGTCGCCGGCGGAGGCGCTGCGCCGCATCCAGCCGGGGCAGGGCGTGCTGCTCTACGGGCACATGCCCCCGGCCTTCATTACCCTGCGCCCGTGGTTCCGGGACCGCAGGATGGCCCTGCGGGCCTCCTCGGGCGAGCGCGGGGGCAGGATCGGCGGAGGCATCGCCCGGCCGTTCTGACGGCGGGTCAGCGGCCGGCGCGCTCGACGGCGTGCAGCGCAAGGTCGGCGAGCCGCGCGACCAGCTGGGGGAAGGCCTGGTAGGCAGTATCGCCCGTGCCGTAGGCGCCGGCCGCGAAGCGGGCGTACACGCCCTCGAGGATGACCGCGAGCTTCCAGTAGCCGAACGCCACGAAGTAGTCGAGCTGGTCCACCGGGCGCCCGGACGCCTCGGCGTACGCCGCGGCCAGCTCGGACCGGGAGGGGAACCCGGGCAGGCGGGTCGGGGCGGTGCCGAGCGGGAGGGTCTCGTCGGTCGGCTCGCTCCAGTAGACGAGCAGCAGCCCCAGGTCGGCCAGGGGCTCGCCGAGCGTGCACAGCTCCCAGTCGAGCACGGCCCGCACCTGGCCGGCGGGGGAGAGGATGACGTTGTCCAGCCGGTAGTCGCCGTGCACGATGGCGGCCGGGCCGGTCTCCTCGGGGATGCCGGCGGCCAGGCGCCGGTGCACCTCGTCGACGGCGGGCAGGTCGCGGGTCCTCGACTGCTCCCACTGCCGCTGCCAGCGCCGGAGCTGGCGCTCGGCGTAGCCGCCGGGCCGGCCGAGCTGGTCGAGCCCCACCGCGGCCGGGTCGACCCGGTGCAGGGCGACCAGGGTCCCGACCAGCGAGAGGCTGGCCGCCCGGCGCTCTCCCGGGCCGAACTGCTGCTCGACGCTGGCCTCCTCCCTTGGGACGATGCCGTCGACGTGCTCCATGACGTAGAACGGCGCCCCGTTGACCGTCTCGTCGGTGCAGAGCCCGTAGGTGAGAGGCACGGGCACCTCGGTCGGGCCCAGGGCGGTGATGATGCGGTGCTCGCGCCCCATGTCGTGGGCGGAGGGCAGCACGCCGGAGAGGGGCGGGCGCCGCAGCACCCAGGAGCCCCCGGCCTGGTCGGTCACCCGGTAGGTGAGGTTGGACTGGCCCCCGCGGATCGGCACGAACCCCAGCGGCGGGCGCGCCTCGGGCACGTGCTCGACGAACCAGTCGGTGACGGCACCGGCGCGGATCCCGGCCGGCCCGGACGCCAGGGGAGCATCCTGGTCGCCGCCCGGTGCCGCCGGCCCTGCCGGGTCGCCGCCGGCCGGTGCTGCCGGTGCTGCCGGTGCCGTCGGGTCGCCGCCGGCAGGTGCCGCCGGGTCGCCGCCGGCAGGTGCCGCCGGTGCCGCCGGTGCCGCCGATGCCGGGTCGCTGCCGCCGGTGGTCATGCCGGGGCGCTCCGCTCCCGTTCGGTGGCCTCCTGGACCGCGCGGGCCACGGCCGGTGAGACGCCGCGGTCGAACACGCTCGGCACGATGTAGTCGGGCCGCAGCTCGTCGTCGGCGACCATCCCGGCGATGGCCTCGGCCGCGGCGACCTCCATGGCCTCGGTGATGTGGCGCGCCCCGGCGTCCAGCGCCCCCCGGAACACCCCGGGGAACGCCAGCACGTTGTTGATCTGGTTGGGCTCGTCGCTGCGGCCGGTGGCGACCACCGCGGCGTGGCGGCGGGCACCGGCCGGTTCGACCTCCGGGATGGGGTTGGCCAGCGCGAACACGATCGCGCCGGGTGCCATGGTCGCGACGTCGTCGGGGGTGAGCAGGTTGGGGGCGCTCACCCCGACGAACACGTCCGCGCCGGCCAGCGCGCCGCGCAGGCTGCCGCGCAGGCAGCGCGGGTTGGTGTGCTCGGCCACCCACTGCTTGCTGGAGTCGAGCCCCTCCCGGTCGGGATGCAGGACCCCCTGCCGGTCGCAGGCGACGATCTCGCCCGCGCCCTCGGCCTGCAGGAGCTTGATGACCGCGACCCCGGCCGCTCCCGCCCCCGACAGCACCAGGCGCACTTCGTCGAGCTTCTTGCCCACCACCCGCAGGGCGTTGATGAGGCCGGCCAGGACCACGATAGCGGTGCCGTGCTGGTCGTCGTGGAACACCGGGATGTCGAGCGTCTCGCGCAGCCGGCGCTCGACCTCGAAGC
This sequence comes from Actinomycetes bacterium, assembly GCA_036000965.1. Taxonomy (NCBI): domain Bacteria; kingdom Bacillati; phylum Actinomycetota; class Actinomycetes; species Actinomycetes bacterium. Next base: position 29,064 of record DASYUT010000106.1, on the reverse strand, counting down.
AGCGCGGCGCGGCGATGTCCTCCAGGTTCACCCCGCCGTAGCCGGGCGCGAGCAGCTGCACGGTGCGCACGATCTCGTCGGTGTCCTGGGTGTCGAGGCAGACCGGCCAGGCGTCGACCCCGGCGAACTGCTTGAACAGCACTGCCTTGCCCTCCATGACCGGCATGGCCGCGGCCGGGCCGATGTTGCCGAGGCCGAGCACGGCCGAGCCGTCGGTGACCACCGCGACGGTGTTGCGCTTGATGGTGAGCTTCCGGGCGTCGGCCGGGTTGGCGGCGATGGCCAGGCAGACCCGGGCCACGCCGGGGGTGTAGGCCATGGACAGGTCGTCGCGGTTCCGCAGGGGGACCTTGGAGGTGACCTCGAGCTTGCCGCCCAGGTGGAGCAGGAAGGTCCGGTCGCTGGTCTTGTGGACGTGGGCGCCGTCGACCGCCTCGACCGCGCGGGTGATCGCCTCGGCGTGCGCCGCATCCGCGGCGTTGCAGGTCAGGTCGACCACCAGCAGCTCGGGATGGGACTCGACGATGTCGACGGCGACGACGGTGCCGGCCGCCTCCCCGACCGCGGTGGTGATCCGGCCGATGCCGCGCGGGTCGGCCCCGAGGTGCACCCGGATCGTGATCGAGTACGACGCGCTTGGAACTCCCATATGGCGTTCGGCTCCTTCCAGGACCTTGGCGGCGGCCGTCCGGATGCCCGGCCCGGGGCTCAGCCGGTCGAGGCCCGGCCGAAGCCTACTACCGTTGCCCCGACTGGCTGCGTGCCCGGGCCGGGCATCCGGACGGCCGCGGGCCTGGGCCGGCTGTGTGCCTGGGCCGGCCGCGTGCCTGGGCCGGCTGCGTGCCCGAGCCGGCGCTGGGTTACCGTAGGCCGTCCAGCGTCTGAACGAGAGGTGAACGCCGTGCTGCTTGCGCAGGTGGAGGCCTTCCTCGAGGTGATGCGGCTCGGCAGCGTCAGCCGGGCCGCGGACGCGCTGTTCGTCAGCCAGCCGACCCTCACCGCGAGGCTCAAGAACCTCGAGGCGGAGCTCGGCGAGGCGCTCTTCGTCCGCACCGGGCGGGGGCTCAAGCCGACCGAGGCCGGGCTGGCCTTTCAGCCCCACGCCGAGCGGGCCCTGCGGGCCCTGCAGGAGGGCCAGGCGATGATCGCCGAGCTCCAGCGCGGCGAGGCCGGCGCGCTCGTGGTCGGGGCGGCGCCGGCGGCGAGCACCTACGTGCTGCCGGCCCTGCTGCGGCGCTTCATGGCCAGCGCCCCCGGCGTGCAGCTCGTGGTCCGGACCGGCCACTCCGAGGAGGTCCTGCACATGGTCCTGCAGGACGAGGTCCAGGTCGGCCTGGTCCGCTCCATGCACCACCCTGACGTCGAGAGCGTCCCGGTGTACGAGGACGCGCTGGTGCTCGTGGCACCCGCCGGCCACCCGTTCGCCACCGGCGACGGCGTCGGCATGGAGAACATGGGCAGCGAGCCGCTCATCCTGTTCGACCGGACCTCGAGCTACCACGAGCTGACCAACGCCCTGTTCAGGCAGGCCGGGGTGCTGCCCCGCAGCGTCCTGGAGGTGGACAACATCGAGGCGGCCAAGAAGATGGTCGAGCAGGGGCTCGGCGTCGCCCTGCTGCCCGAGATCGCGGTGACGGCGGAGGTGGCGGCAGGCACGCTGGCCCAGGTGCCGCTGGTGGGCGCCAGCCCGGTGCGCCGGCACATCGTGGCCGTGCGGCGCCGGAGCGCGGGCCCGGCCCCGGCCGTGGTGCGGCGTTTCCTCAAGGTGGTGGCCGAGCAGGCGCGGGAGCTCCCACATCCGGACTGAGCTGCTGGTATCGAAGCAGTCGATGGATCTCATCGTAACAAATGATTGGAAAAATGGCTGAGTGTACTTTTATCCTCGGTTATTGTCGCCGGCGCCCGGAGGAGGCCGAGGACCATGACTTCGATCGTGACCGCCAATGCATCGACAGCGTGGTCGGTAGCCGAGCCGGACCTGCCCGTGGGCGATGCCTGGGCCGAATGCGAATGCCCGGAGGCGTGCCGGCTCGACCACGAGCAGGACTGACCCGAGTCCCCACCTCCTAGCCGGTCGTCGCAGCTCCGCCGCCCAAGACGCTCGTGGGGCGAGCGGTTCGACGATCACTCGCGGGAAATTCCTGCTGTACTCCCGCCGCTCTCGGTTTGCGACACGCAAACGAGGAGAACTTTGTGCCCCCCGAGCGCGGAACCAGAACAATCAAAGGATGTGAGCAACACCGTGCCAAGCCTCCCACCGCAGACCACAACGCCCGCCGACCGGGGCGACGCCGCGGCCGACCCGTGGGGGGCGAGCCCGCGCTGGCAGGGGATCCGCCGGGACTACTCCTGGGCCGACGTCGACCGCCTGCGCCCGTCGCTGCCGGTCGAGCACACCATCGCCAGGCACGGCGCCGAGCGGCTGTGGCAGCTGCTCCACGACCAGGACTACCTGCCCGCCCTGGGGGCGCTCACCGGCGGACAGGCGGTGCAGATGGTCAAGGCCGGCCTCAAGGCCATCTACCTGTCCGGCTGGCAGGTCGCGGCCGACGCCAACCTGGCCGAGCAGGTCTACCCCGACCAGAGCCTGTACCCGGCCAACAGCGTCCCTGCCGTCATCCGGCGGGTCAACAACGCGCTGCTGCGCGCCGACCACGTCGACCGGGTCGAGGGCAGGACCGGCACGCCGTGGCTCGCGCCCGTCGTGGCCGACGCCGAGGCGGGCTTCGGCGGCGCCCTCAACGCGTTCGAGCTGATGGGCTCGATGATCGCGGCCGGCGCGGCCGGGGTGCACTTCGAGGACCAGCTGGCGTCGGAGAAGAAGTGCGGGCACCTGAGCGGCAAGGTGCTGGTGCCGACCGCCCAGTTCATCCGGACCCTGACCGCCGCGCGGCTGGCCGCCGACGTGGCCGGGGTGCCGACGATCCTGGTGGCGCGGACCGACGCGCTCGCCGCGACCCTGCTCACCAGCGACGTGGACGAGCGTGACCGGGCGTTCGCCACCGGCGGGCGGACCGCCGAGGGCTACCACGTGGTCCGGGGCGGCCAGGAGGCGGCCGTCGCCCGCGCGCTCGCCTACGCGCCCTACGCCGACCTGCTCTGGTGCGAGACCTCCACCCCCGACCTCGGGCAGGCCCGCCGCTTCGCCGAGGCGGTGCACGCCGAGTTCCCAGGCAAGCTGCTCGCCTACAACTGCTCGCCGTCGTTCAACTGGCGCCGGCACCTCGACGACGACACCATCGCCAAGTTCCAGAAGGAGCTGGGCGCCATGGGCTACCGGTTCCAGTTCATCACCCTGGCCGGCTTCCACGCCCTCAACGCGGCCATGTTCGAGCTGGCCCTGGGCTACGCCGAGGAGGGGATGAGCGCCTACGTCCGGCTGCAGGAGCGGGAGTTCGAGCTCGAGGCGGAGGGCTACTCGGCCACCAGGCACCAGCGGGAGGTCGGCACCGGGTACTTCGACGCGGTGGCCAGGGTGATCTCGGCCGGCACGGCCTCCACCCTCGCGCTCTCCGGGTCGACCGAGCAGGAGCAGTTCGGCGGGGCCAGCGGGCCGGTTCCGCCGGGGACCTCCGCCGCGCCCGGCCCGCGCTGAACGTCGGGAGCTCACGGCACCGTCCTCCGTAGTTGTACGGAGTCAGTACTAAGCAGAACCGGGTACTATGCCCTCTGGTCCGGCGAGAGGGGGCGAACGTGTCCAAAGGCGGCGCTACGCCAGACCCTTGCGTCGGAGCGGCGGGACGCAGCGCTCGGCTCGTCCTGGTCGTCACCGTGCTCATGGCCCTGCTCGTGCAGGGCGTCGCCGCCATCGCGGTCCCCCGCGACGTGAGCCAGCTCACCCAGAGGGCCAAGCAGGTCCAAGCCCAGCTCGACGAGCAGCACGCCACCATCGAGCGCCTGACCGAGCAGCTCAACGAGACGACCGACCGCCAGGCGGGGCTGAGGCGGCAGCTCGCCGCGTTGCAGCGGCGCCAGCGCGAGGTCCAGGCCGAGCTGGCACGAGCCCAGCGGCGGCTCGACGAGCAGGCCAGGGCCACCTACATCGCGGGCCCGGGCAACGTGGTCTCGGAGTTCGTCGGCTCCCCCGACCTGGCCGAGGCCCTCAACCGCATCCCCCTGCAGCGGTCGGTGCTCGAGGCACAGGTTGCCACCCTCGACGACGTGCGCAAGGCCAAGGCAGCCCTCGACTCGGTGAAGGCGCAGACCGACGCCCACCTGGCCGAGCAGAAGAAGGTCGCCGACAGCATCACGGCGCAGCGGGCCCGCATCAAGACGCTGGCCGGCCAGCTCCAGGCGACCCTGGCCGGGATGGACCAGGAGCTCGCCGGCGCCCTGACGGCCGCGCAGCGCCTGGACGAGTCGGCCCGCCGGGCCGCCTTCGCGTTCTTCGCCGCCGGCGCGGGTGGCCGGGGCGCCCTGGGCGGGGCGTACTTCCAGCCCGCACCGGCCGCCCAGCGGGCCGTCCGGTACGCCCTCGCCCAGCTCGGCGACCCGTACCTGTGGGGGGCGAGCGGGCCGGACCGGTTCGACTGCTCGGGCCTGACCATGTCCTCCTACCGGGCGGCCGGCATCGGCATCCCGCGGGTCTCCCGCGCCCAGTGGGGGGCCGGCACCTACCTCGACGTGGGCAGCCTGCTGCCTGGGGACCTCGTGTTCTTCGCCGACGACGTGACGAGGCCGTCCACCATCCACCACGTCGGCATGTACGTCGGCCGCGGGCTCATGGTCCATGCGCCCCACACCGGCGACGTCGTGAAGATCGCGTCGATCTGGCGGTCGGGCTACATCGGCGCGGTCCGGGTCGTGCCCGCGGTCACCAGGTCGGGTGTGACGCCGCCGCCGACGATTGTCATCCCGCCCGGCCCGCCGCCACCACCACCACCGCCGCCGCCGATGACGACGCGGCCGCCGACGACCGCGCCGCCGAGGACCACGGCCCCGCCGAGGACCACGGCCCCGCCGAAGACGACCGCCCCGCCGAAGACGACCGCGCCGCCCACGACCACCAAGCCGCCGACGACCACGGCGCCGCCGACGACGGTGCCGCCCACCACGGCGGCACCCGCCACCACGGCGGCACCCGCCACCACGGCGGCGGCACCCACCACCGCGGCACCCACCACCACGGCGGCGGTGGCCGGGCCGACCACGACTGGGTCCCCCTGATCGGGCGGTCACCGGCGACCGGTTCCCCACGACCGGCCCCCACGACGGCCCCCCACGACCGGTTCCCCACGACCGGCCCCCACGACCGGCCCCCCTACAGACGTTCGCGATCCAGGGTGACAGTGCCCGTCCCGCCGAAGGGCTGCTCAACCTGCCATGTCGCGCCGTGGACGATGTCACCCCGATGGGGCGAGGCTCTGTAGATTGGGCCGTCACCGGCTCGCGGCTGCGAGGCGGCGAAATTCGCGACGGTCGGGCGGAAGGGCTGGCGTATCATCGGCCATCGCCAATTCGTCCAGGCAGGAGGCACCCGCGTGCACGACATCCAGGTCAAGCTCCCCGACGGCTCGGTACGGCAGGTCCCTGCCGGCACGACCCCGGCCGAGCTGCTGGACACCACGGGTGCCGCCGCTGCGCTGGTCGACGGGGAGCCCTGGGACCTCAGCCGCGGCATCGACCACGATGCCGCGGTGGCGCCGCTGCCCGCGGCCAGCGAGGAGGGTCGGGCGGTCCTGCGCCACTCCGCCGCCCACGTGCTCGCCCAGGCCGTGACCGGCCTGTATCCGGGCGCCAGGTACGCGATCGGGCCGCCGATCGAGGACGGCTTCTACTACGACTTCGACGTTCCCGAGCCGTTCACCCCCGACGATCTCGAGCGCATCGAGGCCCGCATGCGCGAGATCGTCGCCGAGGGCCAGCCCTTCCGGCGCGGCGAGCTGTCCCGGGAGGAGGGGCTCCGGCTGTTCGCCGACCAGCCCTACAAGCGGGAGATCATCGAGGCGGTGGACGAGGCCGAGGGGGCCGGACCGGCCGTGTCGGTCTACCGCAACGACGGCTGGGTCGACCTCTGCCGGGGGCCGCACGTGCCGAGCACCCGCGCCATCCCGGCGTTCAAGCTGCTGCGCAGCGCCGGCGCCTACTGGCGCGGCGACGAGCAGCGCCAGCAGCTCCAGCGGATCTACGGCACCGCGTGGGAGTCCGAGGCTGCCCTGGCCGAGCACCTGCACCGGGTGGAGGAGGCCGAGCGCCGCGACCACCGCCGCCTCGGGGTCGAGCTCGACCTGTTCCACTTCCCGCCCGAGATCGGCAGCGGGCTGCCCGTGTTCCATCCCAAGGGCGGGCTCATCCGAAAGCTCATGGAGGACTACTCCCGGGCCGAGCACGAGGCCGCCGGCTACTCCTTCGTCTCGACCCCGCACATCGCCCGGTCGACGCTGTTCGAGATCTCCGGGCACCTGCAGTGGTACGCCGAGGGCATGTACCCGCCCATGGAGATGGAGGGCGCCCGTTACTACCCGAAGCCGATGAACTGCCCGATGCACATCCTGATCTACCGGTCCCGTGGCCGCTCCTACCGGGAGCTGCCGCTGCGGCTGTTCGAGTTCGGGACCGTGTACCGCTTCGAGCGCTCAGGGGTCCTCCACGGTCTCGCCCGCGCGCGTGGCTTCACCCAGGACGACTCCCACATCTTCTGCACCCGCGAACAGCTCGGCCCCGAGCTGGCCAGCCTTCTCGACTTCGTGCTCCGGTTGCTGCGGACCTTCGGCCTCACCGACTTCGAGGCCGAGCTGGCCACCCGGCCGGAGAAGTTCGTCGGCGCGCCGGAGGAGTGGGACGAGGCCGAGGCCGCCCTGCGCGCGGCGCTCGACACCAGCGGCGTCCCCTATGTCGTCGCCGAGGGTGAAGGCGCGTTCTACGCGCCAAAGATCGACGTGCACGTCCGCGACGCCATCGGCCGGCGCTGGCAGATGGCGACGCTCCAGGTCGACTTCCAGCTCCCGCAGCGGTTCGGCATCGAGTACACCGGCACCGACAACACCCGTCACCGCCCGTTCATGATCCACCGGGCGCTGTTCGGCTCGGTCGAGCGGTTCCTCGGCATCCTCATCGAGCACTACGCCGGGGCGCTGCCGACCTGGCTCGCGCCGGTCCAGGCCCGGATCGTGCCGATCGCCGACCGCCACCTCGTGTATGCGACGAGCGTGGCCGGTGCCCTGCGCGCGGCCGGCCTGCGGCCCGAGATCGACGACTCGTCCGGCCGCATGCAGGCCAAGGTCCGCGACGCCCAGCTGGCGAAAGTGCCCTACATCCTGGTGCTCGGCGACCGCGACGAGGCGGCCGGGGCGGTCAGCGTCCGCATCCTGGACGGCACCGAGCGGCGGGGCGTCCCACTCGCCGAGTTCGTGGCGCACGTCACCGCCGAGGTGGACGCCAAGGCCACCTCGCCGACCCTGCCTCCGCCGCCCCCGGCGGCTGCGGCTGCGGCTGCGGCGGTCGCTGAGGCTGCGGCGGTCGCTGAGGCAGCTGCGGAGGCTGCGGAGGCGGAGGCCGGCGCGCCGTGACGGCCGAGCGCCTCTGGACCCCCTGGCGGATGGCCTACATCCGCCAGGGGGACGACACCGGGCGCGGCTGCGTGTTCTGCGAGCTGCCGGCCCAGGGCGACGACCGGGCCAACCACATCCTGGGCCGGGGCGAGCTCGTGTTCGCGATCCTCAACTCGTTCCCGTACAACCCAGGCCACCTCATGGTCATGCCGTTCCGCCACGTCGGCGAGTACTCCGACCTCACCCTTGAGGAGCTGTCGGAGCTGATGGCCATGACCGGCACCGCCATCCGGGCGCTGAAGGCCGAGGCCGGGCCGCACGGCTTCAACCTGGGCATGAACCTCGGCCAGGTGGCCGGGGCGGGCGTCGCCGACCACGTCCATCTGCACCTGGTCCCGCGCTGGGGCGGGGACACCAACTTCATGCCGATCGTGGGCCAGACCAAGGTCCTTCCCGAGCTGCTGGAGGAGACCTACGAGAAGCTCCGCCCCCACTTCGCGCCGCCCGCGTAGCTCGGCGAAGTCCCGACGTCTTCGTACCTTTCGACCGGAAATGGCGCAAGGGCGGAGCTAGGGGAGAAGATACGGCCCCGTTCGTACCGGTCTCATGCTGCGCCCTTGCGAGCTGGCGTGTCGGCCGGATCCAGGGACGCGGTGCTGTCGTGCAGCGCGCCCCCCAGGACGATGGACGATGGAGGAGCGCAGTGCGAGCTCGCCGATGCCTTGCCAGGGCGCCCGCCCGTCGGGTCCTCCCACCGCCGGCCAGCCGGTGACCGCCGGTTCCTCGTCCCTCAGGGCCTCACCAGCCTGGGCGCCGGAGGTGGGAGGGGGGGTGATCGTTGGTGGCTGGCCGTATCGCTAGGCGGATCGTGCTGTTCACGCGGGACGCCGGTCTCACCGTCGCGCTGCGGACCCTGCTCCCCGACGAGGACCGGGTGATCCAGCTCGAGCGTCCGGACGACCAGCCGGGCGAGCTCAACCCGGGCCGGGACACGGTCGTGCTCGACTTCCCACGCGGCTCTCGGTGGGACGCGTACGCCGCGGTCCGCGAGGAGTTCTCCGGCCGCATCGTGATCCTGCTCCTCACCGGCGAGCAGGACGACTCGTTCGAGGGCGACGCGGCCTGCGTGCTCCTGCGGCGCCCCTTCCAGCTCCACGACCTGTCCAGGGAGCTGGTCGTCCCCGCCGGTGGGCGCTGGAGGGGCAACGCCGGCAGCGGCCCGGCCCGCCGCGGTGAGCCGCGGCCGGCCCCCAGCCCGCCGAAGGCGCCCGCCCCGCCGAGGGCCCCTGGCCCGCCGAGGCCGCCCGCCGCGCCGAAGATGACCGCCCCGCCGAAGGCGCCCGCGCCGCCGAGGGCCCCCGCGCCGCCGAAGGCCCCCGCCCCGCCGAAGATGACCGCGGCACCGAGAGCGCCCGCCGAGCCCCCGGCGCCCGCACAGTCCGCGGCGCCCGAGTGGCCCCGGGCCTCCACGGCGCCGGAGGCCCCCGGCGGACCCGGGCCGCCGGACCAGCCACTCGCTGGACGCGACGGGCTCCCCGCCGAGTCGGGAGCCTCGGCCGTCCCTCCGCTCGCGCCACCCGATGCTCCGCACGGAGCCGTCGCGCCGTTGCGGCGCGGCCAAACCGCGGAGGTGCCGCCGCCCTCGCCGGAGCCCCCCTCAGCGGGTGCCGCTCCGCCCGGGTCCACCCCTGGGGCCGCCAGCCCCTCCCAGGATGGTGCTCCACCCAGGCCTGTCCCCGGGGATCAGGGACCGGTTCCGCAGGTGGACGACTGGTTCGGTGCGACCGCGAGGCGGCCGTCCAGGCTGGCGGAGGCGGACTGGTTCACGCCCACCTTGCCGGCGCACGCCGGGGAGCCCCATGGGCCGCCCCCCGCGCCGCCCCATGGGGCGGCGCCCGCGCCGCCCCATGGGGCGGCGCCCGCGCCGCCCCCCGCACGGTCACGGCCGGCAGGGGAGCGCGCGGGGACGCCGCCACCGGTGCCCGACCCGGGCGACGCCGCCCGCTCTCCTGGCCCGCAGGTCCGGCCGTACGCATCGGACGTGGCGCGCCCGCAGGCCTGGCCCTCGGACGCTGTCCCGCCCCGTCCGCAGGCTGCCACGCGGTCGCAGGCGCCGCCTTCGGGCGCGTCCGAGGGGCAGCAGGACCCAGAGCTGGGGCCGGCGGGCGGGCAGATCCGGCTCGGCCCAGGCCGCGACCTGCTGCCGCCAACGCCGGGTCTGCCGATCCCAGGGGGACCGCCGGGCCCGCCCACCCCAGGGGGACCGCCAGACCTGCCGACCCCAGGGGGACCGCCGGACACCGGCTCCGAAGGCGGGGCAGGACTGGCTCCGGCGGGCCCGGCGCCCCGCCCCGGACCAGGACCGCGGTCCGTGCCGAGCCGGAGAGCCCGTCCCGGGGAGCTGGAGCCCTGGCCGCCCGTTGCCAGCCGGGAGGCGGGCGCGCGACCCGCCGAGCTCGATCCCTGGCCTCCTCCGCCGGGAACACCGCCTCCGCCGGGAACACCGCCCCCGCCGGGAACACCGCCCCCGCCGGGAACACCGCCCCCGCCGGGAACACGGGCCACGCCGGGAACGCCGGAGCCGCCCGGAACACGGGCAGCGCCGGGAACGCCGCCCGCGCTGGGCGCGCCGCCCGCGCCGGGCGCGCCGCCCGCGCCGGGCGTGGTGGTGCCCTCACGAGCCGCAGCCGGCCGGACCGACCCGGCGGCCCCCCGGCCGCGGCGGGCTCCGGACCGCCGGCCTGCCCCAGGCCCGGGGCTCGCGCGGGTCGCCGCCGCCATCCTGGTCGCCGCCGTCGCCTTCCTGGTCTCGGCGCTGTACGCCGACCGCAGTCCGGACGCGAGTGCCAGCGAGGCAGCCGCCGTCCAGGTGGCCCGCAACGTGGCCCGTGCGGGCGGGCTGGCGTGGCGCGGTGAGCCCGTGCTGGACCAGCCTCCGCTCCCGTTCGCCCTCCACGGCGCCTGGCTCTCGCTCACCGGGCGTGCGACCGGTGAGGTGGTCCCATCGATCCACCAGGGCCGGCTGGTGTCCAGCGTCTGCCTCGCCCTGGCGATCGGGGTGCTCGCGCTGCTCGTGCTGGCCCTCACCGATCCGGCGCAGGACGGGATGCTCCGCTTCCTGGTCGGCCTTGCCGCCGCCCTGGTCGCCGCCCTCGACCCGGTCCTGGTCGGTGCCGGACGGATGGTGACCGTCGAGGCCCTGGGGCTGCTGGCCGGGCTGCTCGCCCTCTGGCTGGCCTGGCTGCTCCGCGACCGGCCGGCAGCGGTATACGTGCCGGTCGTCGGCCTCGCCTCGGGGGTCGCCCTGCTCGCGGACGGCCGGACCGTGGTCCTGCTGGTCGTGCCGGTGGTGTTCGGCGTGCTCGCCCGCGGCCGACCCGAGCCCTTCGCCGGCCGGGCGCTGGCCGCCCTGCTGACCGGCGCCTGGTTCTGGTCGGCCTACGCGGCCTGGGCACTCACCGCCGACCCGGGCGGTGCCGACGCAGGCCTGGCCTTGCTGCGCCGGCTGGCCGCGCTCGTCCACCTCGTACGACCGGACCGGCCCCTGCCGCTCGGCAGGCCGCTCTCCCTGGCCGTACCACGCGACCTCGCCACCGTGGCCGTGCTCGCGCTGGCCCTGCCCACGCTGGCCGCCCTGTGGCGCTGGCGGTCCGACCGCGCCCGGCTCTTCGTGCTCGCCTGGAATCTGGCCGGCGCCGTGGCCGGGATGCTGCTCCTCGCGGGCGGCGCCCTCGACGAGACCTGGATGACCTACCTGCTGCCGGGGGCGACCGCCGCGGTCGTGCTCGGGTTCGAGGCGGCCCGGGCCCGGCTCGCCGGCGGGCGCGTCGTGCTCGGACGAATCTCGGCGCTGGCCGCGCCCGTGCTCGTGGTCGGGCTGCTTGTGCTCGCCGGGTCGGGCTGGAGCGGGCGCTACGGACAGCCCGACGACGCGCTCGCCCGGATCAGCAAGCTTGTGGCCGGCGAGACACCGTCCTGCTCGGTGCTGAACGGGTCCAGCCCGGCCGACCCGGACCTGTTCACGATCGACGAGCGCCGGGTGACCGAGTTCTCGAGCGGCCCGGCCGCCCTCGCCCACGGCGTCCGCTACTTCCTGCTCCGGGCCGACGACGTGGCCGCGGGGCGGGGGACGATGTCGGCCGGGTTGGCCGGCTGGCTGCGGGCCGAGGGCAAGCCGATCGCAGCCGTCCCGAGCCGGAGCCACGGGAGCGTCGAGCTGTGGCAGGTGAGCCAGCCGTCGACCAGCCGGGTGGCGGACCTGCTGCTGATCCCCGGTGGGGTGTTCGAGAACGCCGTCGGCTCCAGCTGCGGCGGCTTCCCCGTGGTAGACGACGACGCGGGCCAGTTCTTCTCCGGCTACCAGGCGATCGGCGGCAAGTCCATGATCGGCCGCCCGCTCAGCCGGTCGTGGCGGACGAGCGGTCGGACCCTGCAGGCATTCGACACGATGGTCCTCGGCACCGTGGGCGGTGCGGACGGGGGCCCGAAGGTGGTCCGGCCGGTCAGGCTGGTCGCGCAACTCGCCCACAACGTGCCCACGCTGCTCGCCGCGAGCGGCATGCCGCAGCCCGAGACCGGACCTGATGCCAGCGTCCAGGTGCGGCGGCAGTTGCTCACCGACCCGAGGATCGCCCGCTTCTACCTCGGCGCGCCCGTTGAGACCGCCGACCCCGTGGTGTGGCAGGCGGCGGACGCGCGCTACGGCAGCCCGGTCTCCCGCCCGCGCCCGACCGCGCCAGGCGTCGTCCGGCAGGCGTTCGAGCGGGTCGTCATCGAGGTGGACCGGGAGGGCTCGGCCCGGCTCGCCCCCATCGGGATGGTCGCGGTGAAGGCCGGGCTCGTTCCGGCCGAGGCGCTGCGCCCGCAGCCCGTACCCGACCTGCCCGCTATGTGGCCCGAGGACCCGGCGGCGGGCTCGACCGACCGCCTGCTCGTCCACTCGGGCGTCGCGCTGGGCGCCTGGGCGCTGCTCGCCCTCGCCCTGCTCGTGGGGCACCGGCTGCGGGCCGGGCGGGGCACGCCCCCGCCTGCCGAACCAGGGCTGCCGCGGCGGCCTCCGCCCCCTGGCTTCCCGGCCCGAGGCTTCCCGCCACCCGACCGGGCCGCCGCCAACGGCCGCGCGACCCGTGCCACGCCGGCTCGCAGGGTCGCCTCCGACTCCGAAGGCCGTGCCTCCGGGCCGGCCCAGCCGGCGGCGGAGCCGGCCGACCGCGCCCCCAGGCTCTGAGCGGCCCCGACCGGGCCGGGACTGGGGAAGGACCGCCGGTCAGGACTGCACCCCGGTGACCCCGGTGCTGGCGGCGCCTCCGGGCGGCACCACCCCGTGGTGGACCGCGAAGGCGGCCGCCTCGAGCTTGGAGTGCACCCCGAGCTTCACGAGCACGTTCTGCACGTGGGTGCGGACGGTGTTGACCGAGAGGTAGCACTCCTGGGCGATGCGCCGGTTCGACCAGCCGGCGGTGAGCAGCGCGAGAATCTGCTGCTCGCGCGGGCTCAGGCTGTTGACGAGCAGTCGGACCTCCCGGTCGGCCTCGTCGCCCGGCTCGGTCGAGGCCAGGTAGCTGACCGGGCCGTCCTGCCCCTCGGCGAGCTGGCGGATGATCCCGGCGAGCTGCCGCGATGACGCGTCCTTGGTGGCGAACCCGTGCGCGCCCGCCTTCAGCAGGTTGGACACGAGCTTCGGCCGGGTGTCGGCCGAGAGCATGAGCAGCCGGGTCGCCGGCGCCGAGCGCCGGGCCGCCGCGACGACCTCCTCGATGTCAGTGGACGGCATGTGGACGTCCAGCACCAGGACGTCCGGCTTGTGCTCGTCGAGCATCCGCAGCGCGGACCCCCCGTCGGGCGCGGTCGCCACGACCTCGAGGTCGTCCTCGACCGACAGGACCATGCGCAGTCCCTCGACGAAGACCTCGTGGTCGTCTGCCAGGGCGACCCTGATCGCCGCGGTGCTCATCCTGCCCCCCTGTGGTCTGGGTGGTGCGCACGCGCCACCGTCGTCGTTCCTGGCCCGCACCGGCAGGCTGCACACCTGCGGCGCCTCGCCGCCGGCCCGACGCCGTCCCGCGAGCGGACCAGCCACGGGTCGTTCTGGACGCTCGCGGTGGCGGAGGAGGGCGACGCCGGCTGCCGGGCCGGTCGCCCCGGGCACGGCGCATGCCGCAGCCAGGCGACGTCATGCCGTGGACAGGGTGCTGGCACTGGCGTGACTCCCCCGAGGCGAATGGGCGGTCCCTGCCCCCCGAAACGCCCACACCTTTCGTCTCAGCTGCCGGCAACCTACGGTGGCGCATCGCATCACGCCAATCATGAGTACTGCATAGCTACATCCGGCGTTCCGAGCCCCGCCGCCTCCGTGACCCCGCATGTTCGTTGCGCGGTGCTGCTTCGAGACGACTGGCCCCCCTCCGGCCGCTCCGGACCGGTGCCGGAGGTCACCTTCGCGTGCGGCTTTGTTCGTGCACCTTTCCACACGCAGAACGGCCCGCCAGGGGCGCCGCACCGGCCCCGCGATTTGCGTCCCCGAAGCGCTGCCCCGGCTGGCGGCATTCCGGCTGCACGTATCGTCCGGACCTGCCCACCTGGTCCCACAAGCAGGTGAGCGCCACTACGCAGTCGGCGGGTTGGAGCCGCGCGGGTGCCTCGGGGGTACTGAGACGGCGGAAACCGGGAGGCCGGGCACATGCATGATCCGGGGACCGACCGGGTCCTGGTCGTCGGGGCGCACGCCGACGACGTCGAGATCGGCATCGAGGCGGGCTCGCCGAAGACGACACCGCCCGCGAACCAGCCGAGCCGTCGCGGGCGCGGGTCAGCAGGGGCCCTGGCGGTGGCGGCAGAGCCAGTCGGCCTTGGCCCGCTCCCACACCCGCACGTCGCGGGTCACGGCCATGCCGCTGGGCACGGGGTGCGGGTAGGCACCGGGACCGAGCCAGACCAGGACCGACCGCTCCGCCCTGGTGCCGGGCGGGAACCGCATCGGGGTCGGGCCGTTGATCGAGTACCGGTCCATGCGCAGCACCGAGTCGCGGATCACTACGTTCGGCGTGGCGGTCTCGCTCCACTTGAAGAACACGTGGTGGCCGCGCCCGTCGGTGCACGCCTGCTCGTACCGGCAGCCGGTGCCGTAGGACATCGGCTGCAGGCGGAGCAGCACGTGGTCGAGGGTGGTCGTCCCGGTCGGCCGGTTCCAGCTGTCGTCGGAGCCGGGCCGCTCGGAGATGCCCACGAAGCACCCGTCGAGCAGGGAGTCCCGCACGGTCAGGCTCTTCGGGTGGGTGTCGTTTTCGATGCAGTCGTCGCGGATGTTGGTGAACCAGATGTTGCGGACGACCAGCTGGGCGGGCGGGTCGCCCTTGGCCGAGATCCCGTCGAAGACGTTGTCGGCCCGCAGGCCGTCCACTACGCCAACGCCTGACCTGGTGCCGAAGGAGAGCGCACCGCCGTTCATGTTGTCGTTCAGGTCGTCCCAGGTCCGCGCCAGGCTCACGCTGGACCGGATGTCGCCACCGAGGATGCACAGCCCGCCCGCGGTCACGTCGCCGCCGGTGATCCCGAAGGTGAGCGCGTGCTCCGTCGTGTTGCCGTAGGCGGTGCTGGTCATCCCGCGCAGGTCGAAGGTGCGGCCGTCAGGCGGGTGGGACTCGCTGACCCGCTCGGTCACCACCCCCCGGTGCCGGCTGACGTCCCTGGCCGGGCAGTGAGAGGCGACCGCGGTCGGGCGTGCCGTGCCCGGGGGCGTGGCCGCGACGGCCCGGGGCGCCTTGGTCGTCGTGGTGGCCCGCGTGGTGGTCGGCGCGGCCGTGGTCGAGGCGGCCGTCGCGCTCGTGTCCGGGAAGGTGCCCGCGGTGGCGGCGCTGGTGGTCGCCGATGCGCCGGCGGTGGCCGGGCGGGGCGGCGACCCGCTACGGGCCCGGGAGACGGCCACCCCGGCCAGCACGGAGGCGACCAGGGCGAGGGCGAGCGCGGCGATCCCGGTGCGCCGGGTGACCCGGACGGGGACGAGGCTGCGGGGTGACACGGCACCTCCGGCGGCGAGACGAACGGCAGGCTTGGGGGAACCTACCGCGCCCGCTCGCCGGCTCACCGCATGCACCCGGCGTAGCGGCAGTACGCAGGCCATTCGATAGCGGGCCGCCCGCCCTGGCCGGACTCGCCAGCATGACCACCGACGTCGCCCCCTGCGCGGCGGGCGGGCGGTCTCCCGCCCGCCGCGCAGGGGGCGACGTACTCCTCCTAGCGCCATTCCGCGTAGCCCCGCTACGGCAGGTCTGGGGGGTACGTGCCGCCCGCACCGTAGCGCGCTACGGTGCGGGCGGCGGCGCTACGGTCGGGCGGGCTGGCGGCGGTCGAGGCGCAGCAGGCCCGCGACCCGCTCGGTGAGCGGGCTCACGATGTAGGCGAAGGTCTCGGCCATGATGGCCACGGTGCGGCCGAGGGTCGGGTGGGCCAGGTACGCCAGGTCGAGCGCGGCCCGCTTGCGCACCAGCTCGCCGAGGTAGTACTGCTCGAGGTCGCTGCCCTCGGCGGACAGGACCTCCTTGTCGCGCAGGCGGACCTGGGCCGGGCCGGTGAGGCCGGGCCGGTGGGCGAACACCTGGTGGCAGTCGTCGGGGTAGCGCCGGGCCAGCGACGGGGTCTCGGGCCTGGGCCCGACCAGGGTCATCTCGCCCCGCAGCACGTTGAGCAGCTGTGGCAGCTCGTCCAGGCCGGAGTGGCGCAGGAGCTGTCCGACGCGGGTGATGCGGGCGTCGCCGGCCGGGGTGAACTCCGGGCCGCCGCTGCCGGTCCGCATGGTCCGGAACTTGAAGATCGTGAACCGCGAGAAGCCCTGGCCGATCCTGGTCTGCCGGAACAGCGCGGGACCGGGGCTCGACAGCTTCACCGCCAAGGCGAGCAGCACGAGCACCGGGCTGAGGAGCAGGAGCCCGACCGTGGCCGCGAGCACGTCGAGCGCTCGGCGGGCCGGGCCGGGTGCGACGCCGGACGGCGCGGCCGTCAGGCCCTCGTCGACCGGCGCTGTGGCCTCGTCGACCGACGCTGTGGCCTGGTCGATCTTGCTGTAGCTGACCTGGTGCAGCACGGTACCTCCACGCGTTAGGACCGGGTGGGCGATGGGGTGTACTCGGGGACCAGCTGGGAGAGCCGGCGGCGCACCAGGGCGGGGTCGCCCGCCTCGGTGGCCGCCAGCAGCGGCTCGAGCTCGGTGAGGAACTCGGGGCCGACGGGGGTGCTCGTCGCCGTCGACCAGACCTTGGGGTGGCCGGTCGGGGTGCGCTGCTCGTGCTCGCTGAACAGCGCCTCGGTGAGCTTCTCGCCGGGCCGCAGCCCGGTGTAGCGGATGGCGACGTCGTCGGAGGCGACGCGGACCTGGGCGGCGTAGTTGCGCACCAGGTCGACGATGCGGACCGGCTCGCCCATGTCGAGCACGAAGACCTCGCCGTGCTCGGCCATGCCGCCCGCCTCGATGACCAGGCCGACGGCCTCCTCCACGGTCATGAAGAAGCGGGTGACCTCGGGGTGGGTGACCGTGACCGGCTCGCCGTTGGCGATCTGCTCCGACAGCACCGACAGGAACGAGCCGCGGCTGCCGAGCACGTTGCCGAAACGGACCGAGGCGAACCGGGTGGCGCCGCCCACGCAGGCCTGGCAGATCATCTCGGCGAGCCGCTTGGTCACCCCGAGGATCGACGAGGGGTCGGCCGCCTTGTCGGTCGAGATCAGGATGAAGCGCTCGGTGGCCGAGAGGAGAGCCGACTGGGCGAGGTGCAGCGTGCCGAGGACGTTGGACTTCACGCCCTCGCCCGGGTGGCGTTCGAGCAGGGGCAGGTGCTTGTGGGCGGCGGCGTGGAACACGACCTGCGGGCGCAGGTCGTGGAAGAGCTGGCGGACCCGCTGCCCGTCGCGGACGTCGGCGATGATCGGCTCGTCGCCGTCGAGCAGCACCTTGCCGTGCAGCTCGAGGCGGAGGCCGTGCAGGTTGGACTCGTCGTGGTCGAGCAGGTACAGCGCGGCCGGGGAGAAGGCGGCGATCTGGCGGCACAGCTCGCTGCCGATGGAGCCGCCCGCGCCGGTGACCAGCACGCGCTTGCCCTCCACCAGCGCCCGCGAGCCCCGCCTGACCACGCGCAGTTCGTCGCGGCCGAGCAGCCGGTCCACCCGCAGGCGGCGCAGGTCGGACAGGCGCGCGTCGCGCTCCAGCGGGGCGACGAAGGTGGGCAGGTAGCGCACGCCGACCCCGGCCGCCGCGGCGGCCCGGGCCAGGCTGCGGATGCGGGCCGTGGGCAGCGACGGGATGGCGACGATGACCACGTCGACGGCCTGCTCCTCGGCCACGGCCACGAGGTCGCCGGTGGTGCCGAGCACCGGCAGGTCGGGCCGCGCCCGCGCGGGCGCGGCCGGGTCGTCGTCGAGGAAGCCGATCGGGCGGAGCCCGAAGTCGGGCGTGCGCACCAGGTCGCGGGCGATCGCCCGGCCCGCCTCGCCGGCGCCCACGATCAGGCAGCGCAGCCCCTGCCTGGCGGCCGGCACAGGGGCGGTCGCGCCGTCGAGCGCGACCCAGGCGGGCGCGCACGCGGCAGCCCCGAACTCGCCGCCGTGCGACCGCTGCATCTCCACCGCCCCCCGGACCGAATCTGCCGGCAAGCCCAGCACCGGGCACGAGAACGGGGTCGTGGACCGCTGGACCGGTAGCGTGCTTGCTCGATAGGCATACGCTCGCGCGTTCGCGCCGCCTCCGGATGAGCCAGCAGCGTGAAAGTCTCTACGGCATCGGGATGATCCTCGCCTGCGCTTCCGGCCGGCAGAGCAAGCCGCTCACCAGCAACGAAAGGTCACGGCCATATAACGGCCATGTCTCGTTCCCATGCCTCGGGACGGGCAACCGTAGGTGGGCTACGTCGTTCTCGTCGCGACTGCCGGCCGGAAGCGCAGGCGAGGGTGAGCGGGCGCGGGCCTCGACACGACCTGGTCGTAACGGTCCAGCAGCGTGGCGCGACGACGCTCAGGCGTGGGTGAGCGGGCGCGGGGCGGCCGGGTCGCGCCCGGGGCGGTGGGCTGGCGGGGGCACGGGGGCTGCTGCGGCCGGGGCGCGCTGGCGGCCCGCGGCCACGGTCACCGCCACCCAGCAGAGCGCGAACAGCACCCAGACATGGCGGAAGTGCATCGTCTCGTGGCTCATGCTCATGAGCAGGTTCGCGGCGACGCCGGCGCCCAGCCCGCGCATGGCGTCCGGGCCGCGCCCGCCGGCCACCAGCAACCCGCCGGCCCATCGCAGCAGCACCACGTACAGCACGAGGATGCCGACGAAGCCGAGCACGCCCCGCTCGATCAGGTAGGCGATGAAGTCGTTGTGCAGGCTCTGGTTGCGGCCTTTGGCGTTGACCACCACGTCGATCGCCTCGCCGGGCCCGAGTCCGATGGCCAGGCGCGAGCCGGAGCCCCGGAAGCCGGAGTCCCACAGCTGCAGCCGCACCTGGGTGCCCCGGTCCAGGCGGCCGAGGTTGTCGGCGAACGCGCCGTCCCGCTCTCGGGCGGCGAACGTGCTCACCTCGGCCAGGCCGAAGCGGGGCACCCCGACCACCGCGACGGTCACGCCCAGGGCGATGGTCGCGAGCAGCAGGAGGCTGCCCACGAACGCCATGAGCTGCTCCCGGGTCCGGGCCGCGCGCAGGTAGGGCCCGAGGGCGAGGAACCCCCACCCGGCCAGGACGCCGGTGAGGGCGCCGTTGGAGCCGGTCACGTACATGCCGAACAGGATCCAGCCGAGCACCAGGAAGCGGGCCACGCGCCAGCGGGGCCAGGGGGAGCTGAGCGCCACGAAGTACGACACCAGCATGAAGCTCGCGGCCAGGTTCGGGTTGCCGGTGGTGGTGGCGAGCCGGTCGTCGAACGTCTGCCCGAGCAGTGCCTTGGCCAGTGCGGGGGGCAGCGCCTGCAGGAAGGTCAGGATCAGCAGGGTGCCCCAGGCCAGCGCGGCGACCGCCCAGACCTTGAGGATCGTGTGCAGGGCCCGCTCCCGGCCGGAGAGGTCGTTGCAGATGGCCAGGAACAGGGCGAACAGGTACAGGTCGATGACCAGGTTCAGCAGCCCTTTGGACGGGTCGGCGCTGGCGACCAGCGCGATCAGGCTCGCCGTCAGGATCAGCCCGAAGGCGGCCCCGGCCGGCCAGCGCAGCGGCCGGCCGCTGCGAAGCAGCCCGAACAGGGCCGCCACGACGTAGCTCACGGCGAACAGGTCGACCAGGGCACTGTTGCCGGGGCCGCTGGGCAGCAGCAGGGGCAGGAAGAAGATCGCCCCGCCGAGCAGGAACAGGCTCACCCGGGCACCGTCCTCCCAGCGGTCATGGCGCGCCCCGGCGGGCGCCGAGCCGGTGCCGGCCAGCGACCCAGGCGGCCTGGGCGGCCAGCCCCTCCTCGAGGTCGACCTCGGGTCGGTAGCCGAGCAGGGCCTCGGCCCGGGTGCCGTCCGCGCCGGTGTGCCTGGCGTCGCCTGGCCGGCTGGGCTCCCGGACGACCTCGATCCGGCGCCCGGCGGCCTGGCCGACCAGCTCGAGCACCTCGTTGACGCTCACCCGGCGCCCGCCGCCGACGTTGACCGCCTCGGCGTGGATGGGCGCGCACATCGCCAGCAGGTTGGCCCGGACCACGTCGGAGACGAACGTGAAGTCGCGGGTCTGCTCGCCGTCGCCGTAGACGGTGATGGGCCGGCCGTTGTAGGCGGCCTCGAAGAAGCGCCGGAAGCCCATGTCGGGGCGCTGCCGAGGGCCGTAGACGGTGAAGTAGCGCAGCGTGGCCACGGTCATCGACGACACCGCCGGGTTCGCGTAGGCCAGGCAGAGATGCTCGCTGGCGAGCTTGGTGACCCCGTAGGGGGAGACCGGCCGGGTGGTGGACTCCTCGGTGGTCGGGTAGGTCGGCGCGTCCCCGTACACGCTCGAGGAGGACGCGGCCACCAGCCTCGGCACCCCGACGCGCACGCACGCCTCGAGGAGCTGCTGGGTGGCGAGCACGTTGTGGTGGACGTAGATGGCGAAGTCGGCCCCCCAGGAGGCGCGCACGCCCGGCTGGGCGGCCTGGTGGAACACGGCGCTGGCCCCTTCCAGCCAGCCGTCCAGGTCGACGGAGGCGAGGTCGCCCTCGATGAAGCGGAACCCGGGCCGGCCGAGCAGCCCGGCCAGGTTCGCCTGCTTCTCCGCTGGCGCGTAGTAGGGGGTCAGCGCGTCGACCCCGACGACCTCATGGCCTTCGGCGAGCAGGGCCTCGGCCAGGTGCGAGCCGACGAACCCGGCCACGCCGGTGACGAACACATGCCCGTTCATTGCAGGTACCCCAAGCTCTCGAGAGCCCGCCGCACCTCGGCGTCGGGCTCGTCCGGACCGGTGGCGGCGGGTACAGCGCCGGCGTGAGGGACGGCGTCGCCGTCCGGCCCTCCCAGCCGGGTGAGACGGTCGTCCAGGTCCAGGGCCTCCTCGGGTCGCTCTGGGGCGAGGTCGTGCAGCTCGCCCGGGTCGGTGGTCAGGTCGTGGCGGGTGACCATGGCCGCGTCAGCCGAGGTCGCCGAGGGCGCCCAGGCGGGCGGCGACTGCTTCCTCTTCACTGCTCGAGTACACCTCGTCGGGATCGCTGGTGAGACCTCTGAGGGTGAGAGCGTCCAGTACCCGCTGGACGGACGCGTCGACGGTCTCGATGTGGGTGTGGACGGTGACCTCGGGGGCGGCAGGCGGCTCGTAGGGGTCGGACACGCCGGTGAAGTTCGGGATGTCGCCGGCCATGGCCCTGGCGTACAGGCCCTTGGGGTCGCGCTCGGCGCAGGTGGCCAGCGGCGCGTCCACGAACACCTCGACGAAGTCGTCGACCGAGGCGCGGACCCTCTCCCTGGCCTCGGCGTACGGCGAGATCGCGGCGACCAGCACGGCCACACCGTGGTGGGCGAGCTTGCCCGCCACCCAGCCGATGCGGGCGACGTTGGTGTCCCGGTCGGCCCGGCTGAAGCCGAGGCCCTCGCAGAGGTTGAGGCGGACCTCGTCGCCGTCGAGCACCTCGACCCGGAGCCCGCGCTCGGCAAGCTCCTGCTCGACCCGCCGGGCCAGCGTCGACTTGCCCGCCCCGGACAGGCCGGTGAACCACAGCACAAAGCCGCTGTCTCGGGTCACGCGACGATCCTTCCCCGCTGGCCGGGCGTGGCGGGAAGGCCGAGCATCCGTTGCAGGGTGGGTGCCACGTCGTAGATGGACAGGTCGGCACGCCTGCCGCTGGGCAGGCCGTCCCCGACCAGCGCGAACACGCCGTTCTCGGCGTGGTTGGCGTCGTCCGGGCCGGTGTCGTTCTCGAAGGTGAAGAGCCCGGGGCCGTGGCCGATCGACCCGACCGCCCGCCAGCGCAGGTCGCCGAAGTAGACGACCAGGTCGGGGGCGACCCCGCGGACCTCCGGGTAGACCTCCTCGGGGCGGAGCGCCCGCGTGCCCATGCGGTGGCCGCGGTGGTCGACCAGGCTCTCGAGCGCGTCGACGAGCTCCTGGCGGACCTCCTCGTAGCGGCTCGCGGGCACGGTGCCGGTGGGCTCGCGGCCTTCGACGTTGAGGAACAGGCGCCCGTAGTAGCCGCCGTCACCCCAGGCGGTCGTACGCGACCAGTCGATCCTGGCCTGGTTGACCGGGGTGGGGCCGGCTGGGGCCTCGGCCAGCACGAGCAGGCCCTGGTCGACGAGCCACTGGTTGAAGCGGAAGCCGCCGAGCATGGGTTGGGCGCCGTGGTCGGACACGACCAGGACCGCGGTGTCGTCGGGCAGCGCCTCGAGGAAGCTGGCCAGGTGCCGGTCCAGGGCCCGGTAGTAGTCGGTGAACACCCCGGCGTGCCGGTTGCCGGGCTCGTGGCGGGGATGGCTGGGGTCGCAGTGGCTCCAGAAGCCGTGGTGCAGCCGGTCCGGCCCCATGTCCACGAACCAGAACAGGTCCCAGGGCCGGGTCGTGGCCAGGTGCCTGGCCAGCTCGAAGCGCTGCTCGGTCATGTCGAAGACCTGCTGGGCGACGCGGGCCTTGTCGTCGCTGCGGAAGTCGGCCACGTCGAGCACGTAGCCGCCGGTCACCTGCTGCACCTCGTCGCGCAGCTCGGGCGGGTGGGTGAAGGCGGCGTCGGTCGAGGGGGCCATGAAGCAGGAGACCATGCAGCCCTGGATCGCCGAGGGCGGGTAGGTGCCCGGCACGCCGAGCACGACGCTCTGGCCCCCGGCCGCGCCGAGGCGGTCCCACAGGCGCGGCACCTTGATCGCCTTGGAGGTCGCGAACGCGAGCTTGTCGTAGCTGTGGTCGGAGCGGTTGCGGAAGCCGTACACGCCGAGCTCGCCCGGGGTGAGCCCCGAGGCCATGCAGGACCAGGCCGGCACCGTGATGGGTGGCACGACGCTGCGCAGCGGGCCCCAGAGCGCCTGCTCGGTGAGCTTGCGCAGGGTCGGCATGTCGTCGGCGTGGCGGTCGAACAGCAGCTCGGGCGTGCCGCAGTCCAGCCCGACGACGGCGACCCGGGCAGGCGCGGCCATCAGGCCGTCCCCCGCCGGTACGCCGCCCGCAGCAGCCCGGCCACCTCGGGCCGGGAGAACTCGGGCGGGGGCAGCTCGCCGGCGGCGAGCATCGCCCGCACCTCGGTTCCGGAGAGCTCGACACGGTCGGCGGGGGGGTGGGGGCAGGTCCGCGCCGTCGCCATCGCCGCGCAGCGACGGCAGTGGAAGGCGTTGTCGAACAGCAGCGGGGTGATGCCGAGGTCGTCCGGGTCGAGCGAGGCGACCAGCTCCTGGGCGGCGTAGGGGCCGTACCAGGAGCCGACCCCGGCATGGTCGCGGCCGATGATGAAGTGGGTGCAGCCGTGGTTCTTGCGCACGATCGCGTGGAGCACGGCCTCGCGTGGGCCGGCGTAGCGCATCGGCGCGACCAGCGCCGCCAGCACCACCCGCTCGGCCGGGAAGTAGCCGAGCACCGCCTCGTAGGCCCGCATCCGCACCTCGGCCGGGACGTCGCCCTCCTTGGTCGGCCCCACCAGCGGGTGCAGCAGCAGGCCGTCGCAGTGCTCGAGCGCGCACTTGAGCAGGTACTCGTGGGCTCGGTGGACGGGGTTGCGGGTCTGGAAGCCGACCACCCGGCGCCAGCCGCGCTCGGCGAACGCCCGCCGGGTCTCGGCCGGGGCCAGCGCGTAGGGGCCGACCGGCCCCTCGACCGGGGTGAGCAGGGTGCTGGTGGGGCCGGCGACCGCCCGCCGGGGCGCGGCGAGCACGCGCGCGACCCCGGGGTGGGCCGGGTCGGTGGTGCCGTAGACCAGCTCGGCCTCGGCCTCCCGGTCGCGCTCGAACACCTCGGCGACCTCCATCACCCCGAGCAGCCCGCCGGCGTCGTCGCGCAGCGCGAGCCGTTCGGACCCGGCGTCGGCCCCGTCGGCCAGGCCCAGGCAGACCGGGATCGGCCACAGCGTCCCGTCGGGCAGCCGCATGTCGAGCATGCACGCCTTGTGCTGGCCGGCGTCCATGAACCCGTCGAGCGGGCTGTAGGCGCCGACCGCGATCGCGCGCAGGTCGGCCGCCTCGGCCGGGGTCAGGTGGACCGAAGGCAGGCCGCCGGCGTCGAGCTCGGCCGCCTCGGCGGGGGAGAGGGCACGGTCGACCAGCCGGCCGCCGTGCGGACGAGCCCCGGTGCCCGGGTCCGCCTCCTCGTAGTCAGCAGTGTGCACGCTCGTCATCCTTGGGTGGTCGTGTCTTCCGCGGCGGGCCGGCCGCCGCCCGCCAGGGGAGCGGGCGGCAGGTCCTGTTACCTGCCGGGCGGCGCGCCGCGCAGCGCCTGGCGGCTCCCGGGCCGCCCGCCCTCGGCCTCGCCCGGCCGCTCCCCGTTCTGGCGGAGCGGCATGGGCAGGCCCGAGGGAGCCCTGTTGCCCTCGACCTGGGAGGTGGGGGCGCTGCGCACGCGGGCGGTGATCGAGTCGCTGTAGCTCTCCTGGGAGGCGTAGTGCCCGTAGCGGACGAGCCGGGTGAGCTTCGAGGTCTTGGAGCCGAGCAGGATCGAGCCGAGGGTGCGCAGCCCCTCGCGGCGCAGCCCCTCGGCCACCTCGCGGATCGACTTGGTGGAGGCGCGGCCCGACTTGACCACCAGCAGGGACGCGTCGGCCGCGCCGGCGAGCGAGATCGCGTCGGCCGACCAGCGCGACGGCGGGGTGTCGAGGATGACGATCATGCCGGTCGCCCGCAGCAGCTTGAGCATCGCGCCCACCTGCTTGGTGGCGAGCAGGTCGGCCGGGTTGCTCTTGCTGGCGCCGGCCGGGAGCACGACCAGGTTGTCGCTGACCGAGACGAACAGCGAGGCGAGGTCGTTGCGCTCACCCTCCAGGTAGCCGGCCAGGCCGTCGGACTCTGGCAGCTCGAGCAGCTTCTCGATCCCGGGCCGGCGCAGGTCGCTGGAGACCAGCACGACGTTGCGGCCCAGCCGGGCCAGCACGTGGGCCAGGTTCACCGCGACGGTCGACTTCCCCTCGTGGGCGTCGGCCGACAAGATGGCGAGCACCTTGACGCTGGTGCCGAGCCCGCGCCGCTCCAGGGCGCCGACCAGCCGGCGGTAGCCCTCGGCGGTCGGGCTGAACGGCCGCTCGAGCACCGCCACCCCCTTGCGGCGCTGGCGCCGGGGCAGGTGGGGGACGTCGGCGATCACGGTGAGGTCGGTGGCCGACTCGACGTCGTCGGCGGACAGCACCTTGGGCGCGTACGCCTCGGCCACGAACGCGGCGCCGATCCCGCCGAGCAGGCCGAGCAGCAGGCCGATGGCGAGCGCCACCCCACGCCCGGCCGGGTTGCTCTGGGGCTCGACGTTGATCGGCTCGTTAAGGGTGGTGGGCGTGCCGAGCAGCGCCGCCCGCTTGTCGATGTCGTCGAGCTCGGCCTGCTTGTTGGTCAGCAGCGTGGTGTTGAAGCTGAGCTGGGCCTCGGTACCCGGGGAGGCGGTGCCGTTGGGGCTCCTCGAGCGCTCGGCGTTGGCCTGCTGCGACAACCTCTGGACCAGCTGGGTTAGCCCTTGGATCTGCCGCACCCGGGGCATGCGGATCACGGTGAGCTGCTTGTTGTACCTGGAGTTGCGGCGCGTGGCGTAGGTCTCGGCGTAGCGGGTGAGCACCCGCTCGGCCAGGACCGGGTCGTCGTCGGCGTAGGAGACGGTGAACTGGGTGGTGCCCGGGATGGGGGCGGCCTGGAGCGCGGCGTTCAGCCTCGACACCCACTGGGCCTTGGGCTGGCCGCGCAGGGGCTTGAGCCGCGCGGCGGCCGGGCCGAGGTCGCTGATGACCGCCTGCACGGCCTGCACGTCGGGCACCAGCACCGGGGTGGCGCCGCGGTCGACCTGCCGGTCGCCGGCGTCGCTCAGGTTGACCGAGCGGACGTCCATCTGGACCGAGGCCAGGTACTTGGCGTTGGACGGCAGGATCCGGGGCAGGAGCAGCAGGCCGGCAACCAGGCCGAGCAGGACGCCGGCGGTCACGAGGTACTTGCGCCGCCACGCCGAGCGGGTGTAGTCGGCCAGCGAGGCGCTGGCGCGGTTCGGGTCGCTGGTCGTCGGGCCGGACATCGAGGACATAGGCGGTGCGGCCTTCCCGGATCGTGTCGAGGGAACCTGTCAGGGGGAGCTGGACAGCTCGAGGCCGCGCTGCATCGCGAACGCGGCCGCCTCGAGCTTGGAGTGCATCTCGAGCTTCTCGAGGATGTTCTGGATGTGGGTGCGGACGGTGTTGGGGCTGATGAACAGCTCCGACCCGATGTGGGCGTTGTCCCAGCCGCGCCCGAGGAGCACCAGCACCTCCCGCTCGCGCGGGGAGAGCCGCGAGAGGGGGGAGTCGGCCTTCTCGGTCTGGCGCTCGACCAGCCGCCGGAACACGCCCGGCAGCATCGAGCGGGGCACCACGCCCTCGCCCTCGAGCACCGCCTGGACTGCACGCAGCACGGTCTTGGCGCCGCTGGTCTTGCCGACCACGCCGGCCGCGCCGTCGTGGATGGCGGCCACCACCAGGTCGAGCTCGAGCTCCCGGGCCAGCACCACGACCTTGACGTCGGGGTGCTCACGCAGGATGCGTGCGACCAGGCTGGGCCGCTCGGAGAAGGCCAGGTCGGCGTCGACCAGCAGGAGGTCGGGCTGGCGCGGCCCGACCGACGCCAGCACGTCGGTGGACGAGCACTGGCCGACGACGTCGTGCTCGCCGTCGCGGTCGAACAGCGCTGCCAGCGCTTCGTTGAACAGCGGCTGGCAGTCAGCGAGGAGCACCCTTGCCAATCCTTCCTCCCCTTGCCGTCTGCCCCTCCTGCCTCCGCCGGGCCGGGTGGCAGTCTCGCCAATGACCCTTGCGATGGTGGACCACCCGGTGACGACCGCGAATACGCCGACGCAGTAGGCCGCCTACTGCGGTCGCCTTATTCCGAACGGCCCGCCCCCGACCGGGCCTTCCGCAGATCAGCCGCACGGGCCAGGACCAGAGCAGGCGGGACGCCCGCCGGGTCCCGCTTCCTCATCGGCAGGCCCGAGGGAGAACTCCAGCAGTCGGGCCGAGGCGGCGGCTCATGCGTCTGCACTAGGCAATGTTGGGGAGGCCGCCGCCCGGCCCCTCTCTCCTCCACCTCGCCCCCTACGGCGACGCCATCCGGGCGATGCTACCGCTCCGGGAAGCGCCAGCGGGTGGCGCTGGTGGCCATGTCCGCCTCCCGCCAGGCCAGCACCACCCTGGGCGCCACGGCGTAGACCAGGCTGTCCAGGGCGGCCAGGGTCTCGGCGGGCATGGCCATGCCGTACTTGGGCTGGTAGGCGTCGCTGAACCGGGCCAGCACGGCCGGGTCGGTCAGCTCGCGGGCGACCCCGTGGACGACCACCACGTCGTCGCCGCTCTCCAGGTGCACGGCGACCCGCGGGTCGTGGGCCAGGTTGCGAGCCTTGCGGGAGCCGCGGCCGGTGCCGAACGTGAACGCCCCGTCCAGCCAGAGCCCCCACACAGGCATGGCGTGCGGCCCGCCGTCCGGGCTGGCCGTGACCACCCAGTAGTTCCTGGCCGCGGTCAGGCGCTCCTCCACCTGGCCCCAGGCGAGCAGGCCCTCGCCAGACCCGGCGATGCCGTACTCCTCGGGCATCCACGGACGGCCGGCGACCGGCACCGCCTCGGACACGCTCCACCACCTCCACCGGGCTCGTTCGGCCTGCCCGCGCTCGTTCGGCCTGCCCGCGCTCGTTCAGTCTGCCGCGCTCGTTCAGCCCAGGCGGGGCGAGATCGGCCGGCGGGCGAGCCCCGATGCTAGCGGTCGCGTGCGTCAGCGGCCCCGGCAGCCATCAGGCTGCCGGGGCCGCTGCGGGTGGAGCGGGGTCAGGGGCCGTTGACAACGGCGTCGTCGGCGTAGAAGCAGGTGCCGGCGGGCGGGCTCGGCACGTAGGCGTTGAAGTCGAGGGTGGAGCCGGCCGTGGCCACGGTGTAGGTCACCTGCACCTGCTGCCAGCCGGTGCCAAGCGTTGCCGTGGTCGTGGCCGAGCTGACCAGCGTGCCGTTGCGGTACTCGCGGAAGCGGAGCCTGAGGGCGGCCCCGGCGGCGTCGGCCCGGACCCACAGGCTGCCGGTGTAGGTGCCCGCCGACGTCGACCCGACCCAGTTGGGCGAGTCGTTGAGCGTGCAGCTCCCCGAGCTGTTGGCCACCTGCGCGGCCCAGCTGCCGCTGTGGCCCCCGGCGACCCGGGTGACCCCGGCGGTGCTCCAGCCGGTGAGGTTCGTCTCGAACCCGGGGTTGGCGACCAGGTTGCCGCTGCCCCCGCCACCGCCACCGCCGGTGGTGACGGTCACGGTGGCCGTGGCGTCGTCGGTCGCGCCGTCGTCGTCGGTGACTGTCACCGTGACCGTGCGGTCGGCCGCCGCGGTGTAGGTGTGCCCCGCCGTCGGGCTCGGCTGCGGCCCGACGGCGGTGCCGTCGCCGAAGTCGAAGCGGTAGGCGACGACGGTGCCGTCCGGGTCGCTCGAGCCGGAGGCGTTGGCCGTGACCGTGAGCGGCGCGGCGCCGGAACTGGGGGCCACGTCGAGCGCGGCCACGGGCGGCTGGTTGGCCGGGGGCGGCGACCCGTCTTGGCGCTCGAGGGCGCCGCGGTCGTCGTAGGGGCGCGGGCCGGTGCCGGTGTTGGCCACCCCCGGGTCATCGGTCCGGGGGCGGCCGTCGGCGTCGCTGGCCTGCTGCCCGCTCACCCCGGAGTCGGCCGAGTCGACCGCGGGCGAGCCCGCGCCCAGGCGGAAGTCGCCCGCGCCGGCGCCCACGAACCGCGGGTCGGCCTGGATGCCGCGCGCCTCCTGCCCGGTCGCGGCGCGGAAGGCGGCCAGCGACGAGTAGCCGGTCGACCCCCACGTGTACATGACGCCAGGGGCGCTGAGGGACACGAGGTTGGCGTCCACGGTCGTGCCAGCGACCGAGGTGGCGTCGACGCGGATGTTGCCCCTGGTGCGGGGGGAGCCGATGGCGTTGTCGACGCTGAGGTTGTTGGCCACGGTGGCGCCGGGGGAGTCGCCCTCGACGTTGATGCCGGCGGTGACGTTGTCGTAGACG